>NZ_JALZVX010000205.1 GCF_023299985.1 Lacinutrix sp.
AACCCTAATGAAATTGATACAGCTTTAGAAGTTTTAAATGGCCTTCAAAATTGGAAACTTAATGCTTATTCTGGTTCACTTAATGTAAACAGTAGTAATAATAACGGACTAACTTATGTTGACAATGCTTCTAAAAGCGATAATAACGATTGGTTTTATGATGAAAATGGTTATGCTTATTTTAAAACGTATCCAGGTAATGCTACAAGTTCGGGAAGTAATAATCCAAGAACAGAATTAAGAGAATTAACAACCAATGGTAGTAATAATATTAATTGGGATGGCACTACAAATACAGAACATATAATGAAATGGAAAGTAAGAGTAGATAATTTGCCACCTTCTGGCAAGTTGTGTTTTGGTCAAATTCATGCAGAAAGTGGTTCTCCTTTTGATGATGTCATTCGTGTACAAGTACAAGGAAATAATGGTCAAAATTCTGGAGCTGTAACCTTGAGAATTAATGGGTATGTAACTGAAGAGTTGTTAGGTAGCGGTCAATCTGTTTCTAGTTTTAATTTTAACATGAATACAGATTATTATTTTGAATTAACTATGAAAAATAGCATAGTAACTTTATACGAATTAAACGATAATGGATTAAGAGTAAATACATTATTTACTTCAGGCGCTACAGCTTCTACTGGAAATTACTTTAAAGCTGGCTGTTATTTACAAACAACATTAAGTAGCCATTCTAGTTCTAGCACTTATGGTTTAGTAGGTATTAGCGCGTTATCTGTTTCGCATTAAATTATATTTAAAATTTAATACAAACTATATAAAATATTATAAATCTTCTACCAAATCTTTATAATCCCATTTTTCTGGGATGATATCTAAAGCAAACAATTCGTCTTGAACTTTTGCTATAGTTTCCTTAGAAATATTATCTTGAGACCATTCTGTTAAGCTTAACCATTCTTGTACATCTTCAATTTCTTGCTCGTATCTATTAGCAATCATTCTATCTATACTAGGAATTTCTTTAAACTCTGATGTTGTGTTATTTACAATATCTAAAATGGTTTTCACATCATCTCTATTAGACTTTAAAAAGTCTTCACGCACAGCGATAACAAAACATGGCCATGGACTTGGACAATTGCCAACACGTCTAAAAGTACCATTATCTACTAATGGTTTTGTGGTGAATTTTTCCCACATAAAATAATCTACTTTTCCTTCAGTTAAACCTTCAACTGCACCATCTAAATTTTTAATAACTTCAAAATCAAGATCTTTTTTTAAATCCCAACCGTTGTTTTGCGCATTTATATAAGCCATTAAGTGCGAGCCAGAACCATAACGACTAATTGCAGCTTTAGTACCTTTTACATCTTCAATAGTTTTATATTTAGATTTTTCTGCCACATGAATTCCCCAAATAAGAGGTGTCTGTACAAAAACTTGCACAATCTTAGATTTATTTCCTGCGATGATATCTTTAATGATACCTTCTGTTAAAATAACAGCCATGTCAATATCTCCATCACGAAGTCCTTTACACATAGCTCCTGTACCACCAAAAAAGTCTTTCCAACGTAAGTTTATACCTGCTTCTTTATATTCAGCATTTTTAAGTCCTAAATACCAAGCTAAATTAAAATGTTCTGGAACGCCTCCTATATTTATTTGTTTCATCTACTATTTAACTAATTTATTTAATGTGTAAACAATCAATTCATCAACTGTTTTTGTTGGGTTTTCACTAAATTTTCCTGTGGCACGATTTGCAATTATAGCATTCATAGATAATGCCTTGTGTCCTAAAAGCTTAGATATACCATATATTCCAGCAGTTTCCATTTCTAGATTTGTAATCGTTTTTCCTTCAAAATTAAAGCTCGCTAATTTATTATTTAATTCGTTATCCTGAAGTGCTAATCGTAAAACTCTGCCTTGAGGTCCATAAAAACCAACGTTAGTAGCAGTAAAGCCATTAACTGTTTTGTTAGAACTGAATTGATTAAGTAAATCTAAATCACAAAGCACTACATATGGTTCAGATTTTGCGGCATACCAATTGGTGTGTTTTATTAAAGCTTTAGAAATATCTTTATTTTGAAACGCTTCGCTATCATAAAAATGAAGTAAACTATCGAAACCTGCAGCCATTTCACTAATTAAAAACGAATCTACAGGAATTTCTTCTTGAATAGATCCTGAAGTTCCAACACGAACTATAGTTAAAGACGTTAGATCCTTTTTTATTTCGCGTCTTCCTAGATTAATATTTACTAACGCATCTAGCTCGTTAAAAACAATATCTATATTATCTGTACCAATTCCAGTAGAAATTACTGTAATACGTTGCCCTTTATAAGTTCCTGTCTGCGTATGAAATTCTCTTTTTCGAGTTTTAAACTCAATACTATCAAAATGCTTGGTAACACTAGATACACGATCTGGATCACCAACAGTAATAATTGTATTTGATATATCTTCTGGTTTTAAATTTAAGTGATAAACACTGCCATCTGGATTTAATATTAATTCTGAGTCTTTAATTGGCATACACAGTATTTTTAATCAATTTATTGGCTTTTTTATCAAACTGAAAATCTCGTTTGTTAACACCTCCAAAAACAAAGTTACAATCCAATATTTTTCTAAAGTTTTTTTGGTGTTCTAAAGCCAAATGTCCATCTCTGTTTAAAGTTAACGCATTTTCAGTTTCAGTATAAAACAGTTCTAATTCGTTTATAAGTCTAACAATTTGCATATCACCAAAACCGTAATAACCTTGATAATGCAAAACGTAACCAACTAAATGACGACGCGATTTTACGTTATGTTCTTTAATTAATTTTAAAATATTATACTCTAAAGTACTTAAACCACTTCGTGTATCTGGAAAGCGTTTTACATGTGCTTTAAGGCAATTACTCAAATATTTAAAGTTTGACGGTCTTGTAATTAATGGCAATAATAAATTATGATCGTTTTCACAATAAATTCGCCAAGCTTTTTGAGCTGTAGCAATATCGTCTATAGATAGCTCTATTTTATTTTGATAATGATTATTAAGTTGTCTTGACGTTAATTCAGCTAAGCCTTTTAAACCTTTTTCATTTTCAACACGACCACTACACACTAAATACATTGGGATTCTTATACCTTTTTGTTTAAGTAGACTAATGGCTGCGATAAGATTAATATGGCAAAACAAATCGTACTCAAACCAGAGTACAACTTCTTTATAGTCATTAACATTGTTTGTTTTCTTTATTTCAGATTGCACTTTTAGAATATCATATTCTGCATCGTAAACCGATTCTAAAAACGCTTTTCGTTTCTCAAAAAATGAAGCTGTATCTATCTCTTTTTCGGTTGGACCTTCACTTAACATTTCATGCCAAGTTAGCAACTCTCCTTCGTAATTTTCTTTTTCAAGATAATTGGTGAGACTTGTGCCATTAGTTATGTGTAACGTATGTTTAGTCATAAAATTTAACCTCCAACACGTTTTACATTAAAGCCTTTTGCTTTAAGCATTTCCATTATTTTATCGCGAAAATCTCCTTGAATAATAATTTTATCGTCTTTAAAGCTTCCGCCAACACTTAATTTCTGCTTCAACTCTTTTGCTAAAGCTTTAAAATCTTCGGTAGCTCCTGTATAACCTTCTAAAATAGTAATAGGTTTCCCTTTTCGTTTTTCGTATTTACAAATTATAGGATCGTCTTGTAACCACAGTCCTTTGTCTTCTTTAGTAGTTTTAATATCTTTTTCTTCATGCTCAGGAAAAAGGTTTTTTAACTGATCTTTTAAATCCATATTTCTAGTTTACAGTTACAGTTTACAGTCGCAGTTTCACAACCGAATTAGACTGTGATTGCTACTGTAAACTAAAAACTACTTCTTTAATCCTAATTCTATTAAACGTTGGTCTAAAAATTCGCCAGCAGTAATATCATCAAATTGTTTTGGGTTTTCTGTATCAATGCAACTGTCTAACACATCTAATTTCATTTCACTTATAGGATGCATAAAAAACGGAATAGAGTAGCGGCTAGTTCCCCAAAGTTCTTTTGGTGGATTGATTACTCTGTGTATTGTAGATTTTAATTTGTTATTGGTATGTCTTGAAAGCATATCTCCAACATTAATCATTATTTCGTCTGGTTCTGCAATAGCGTCAAGCCATTCGCCTTCATGATTTTGCACCTGTAAACCACGACCTTGAGCTCCCATTAATAAGGTGATTAAATTAATGTCACCATGTGCTGCTGCACGTTCGGCTGCTTTTGGTTCTTCTGTAATTGGTGGATAATGTATTGGTCTTAATATAGAATTACCATTATGTATGTAATTGTCAAAATATGTTTCTTCCAAATCTAAATAAAGCGCTAATGCTCTTAAAACATACTTTGCAGTTTTTTCAAGCATTTGGTAGGTTTCTTTACCAACTTTATTAAACGCTGGTAATTCATTTACATCAACATTTTCTGGATATTCTTTTGCACGTTCTGGATCATCATCTACATACTGTCCAAAGTGCCAGAATTCTTTTAAATCGCCTTCTTTTTTACCTTTTGCACTTTCTTTTCCAAAAGAAACATAGCCACGTTGACCTCCAATACCTGGAATTTCGTAACTTCTTTTTGCTTGAACTGGTAAAGAAAAAAAGTTCTTTATTTCAGAATATAGTCTGTCTACTAATTTTTCGTCTAAAAAATGACCTTTTAAGGCAACAAATCCTATGTCTTGATAGGCTTTACCAATTTCGTCTATAAATTTTTGTTTTCTCTTTGGGTCTTCAGAAAGAAAATCTTCTAAATTAACACTTGGAATACTCGTCATTTCTACTATTGTTTATTAATCGTATATATACAAATGTAAAGAAAAGATTGCAGAATTAATAATCAATAATTTTTGACTTGAATAATCGATTTTTATGCAATATTGTTATATTTGATAAACTATATTATTGATATCGAAATAAGTAAACATTGTTCAATCTTAAGTTAGCAGTTTTTCTCAAATAGACTAAACTGGTTACTGATGACTGAATACTAAAATTAAATATGAGTTCAAATATTAAGTACAACAAAACCAAATTATCTTCAGATACTAAAGTAGCACTTTATAAAGCTATGCTTAAGCCTCGTTTAATAGAGGAGAAGATGTTAATTTTATTACGTCAAGGCAAGATTAGCAAATGGTTTTCTGGTATAGGACAAGAAGCTATTTCTGTAGGAGTTACCATGTCTATGCAACCTGAAGAATATATTTTACCAATGCATAGAAACCTAGGTGTTTTTACAACACGTGAGATTCCTTTATATAGACTTTTTAGCCAATGGCAAGGAAAAGCTAATGGTTTTACTAAAGGTCGAGATCGTTCGTTTCACTTCGGTACTCAAGAGTACAATATTGTTGGAATGATATCGCATTTAGGACCTCAATTTGGAGTTGCAGATGGTATTGCATTAGCAAGTAAATTGAAAAACAAAAAGCAGGTAACTGCTGTGTTTACTGGCGAAGGTGGGACTAGTGAAGGTGATATTCATGAAGCATTAAACGTGGCTTCTGTTTGGCAATTACCAGTTTTGTTTTGTATAGAAAACAATGGTTACGGACTCTCAACACCAACAACAGAGCAATATAATTGTAAAGATTTAGCAGATAGAGCCTTGGGTTATGGCATGGAATCGCATATAATAGATGGTAACAATATTTTAGAAGTTTACACTAAAGTCTCTGAGATTACCGAAGATATTAGAAACAATCCACGTCCAGTTTTAATAGAATTTAAAACTTTTAGAATGCGAGGTCATGAAGAGGCTAGTGGTACAAAATATGTGCCTCAAGATTTAATGGATGCTTGGGAGAAAAAAGATCCTATAGATAATTATCGTTCTTATTTAATGGCTGAAGGTATTTTAACCGAAAAACAAGACGACATCTTTAAAGCTGAAATCAAGGCTGAGATCGATACAGATTTAGACAAAACAAATGCTGAAGAAAAAATAAAATCTTCTATAAGTAATGAATTAAATGATGTATTTCAAGAATTTAATTATCAAGAAGTTACTAAAAACTCAAACACTAAAGAATTACGTTTAGTCGATGCCATACATGAAGGCTTAAAGCAGTCTATGGAAAAGCATAACGACTTAGTAATTATGGGACAAGATGTTGCAGAATATGGAGGTGTTTTTAAAATTACAGATGGTTTTGTTGAAGCTTTTGGAAAAGATCGTGTTAGAAACACACCAATTTGCGAATCTGCAATTATTGAAACTGGAATGGGCTTAAGCATTGCAGGCATAAAAAGTGTTGTAGAGTTACAATTTAGCGACTTTGTAACCTCTGGTTTTAATCCTGTAGTTAATTATTTAGCAAAATCGCATTATCGTTGGAACCAAAATGCAGACGTTGTACTCCGTATGCCTTGTGGAGCAGGAGTTGCAGCAGGACCATTTCATAGCCAAACAAACGAAGCTTGGTTTACTAAAACACCAGGTTTAAAGGTTGTATATCCTGCGTTTCCTAAAGATGCTAAAGGTTTATTGGCAACTGCAATTAACGATCCTAATCCTGTATTATTCTTTGAACACAAAGCATTATATAGAAGTATTCGTCAAGACGTTCCAATAGATTATTTTACAATACCTTTTGGTAAAGCTGCAACCTTAAGAACAGGAGAACAAATTACAGTTATTGCTTACGGTCAAGCTGTACATTGGGCAATGAACACATTAGATAAGCATCCAGAAATTGATGCAGAATTAATAGACTTACGTTCACTACAGCCTTTAGATATAGATACTATTTACGCTTCTGCTAAAAAGACTGGACGTGTTATTATTCTCCAAGAAGATTCTTTATTTGGTGGTATTGCTAGTGATGTTTCTGCTTTAATCATGGAAAACTGTTTCGAGTATTTAGATGCTCCTGTAAAACGCGTTGCGAGTTTAGAAACGCCTATTCCTTTTATTAATCAACTGGAAGATCAATATTTATCGCGTGATAAGTTTGAAGGAGAGTTGTTGGAGTTGATTGCTTATTAAATAGATTTAATATCTAAATTAGATTAATTTTTATAATATTTAATAAAATTTTAATATTTAGGTATAGTTTTTGATTTAATTTCGACAAATAGATACATGAACATGAAGTTAAACTTATTTTTCCTTTTTACATTTATTATAGCACTTACTACAAGTGCTCAAATAGATAGTGAAAATAAATCTATAATTATTCCCGCTGAAGAAATAGAAGATCCAAAAGAAGATAATGAACTTATTGTTAAGCCTGAACCAAAAAATAGCGCAGAACCAGATAAGGAAGAGAAAAATGAAATAGTTCTACCAGAAGTTGAAAAACTACCAGTTGCTAAGCGTAAAGACTTCTCAATGATCAAAGAGAATAAATTTAGAAATCCTGCAGAGTTGTACCAAAAACAACTAAAAAATGCTTTAAAATTAACAAATGAAGCAGAACGAAAACATAACGGAAGTGAAGTAACACAATACTTAGGCGAATATAGTACCAGAGCCAAACGAGTAAATGTAATTTATAGAGATCATCAAGCTGAAGATGGAGATTTAATTCGTGTTTTTGTAAATGGTGAAATCATGAAATCTCGTGTTCTTTTACAAAACCATAGTAAAGGTTTCTTTTTAGAATTAACTCCAGGAGATAACATTATAGACTTTGAAGCTTTAAACCAAGGCACAAGTGGTCCAAACACAGCAGAATTTCAGGTGCTAGACGACCAAGGTAACGTTGTGGTTAGAAACCAATGGAATTTAGCCACAGGTGTAAAAGCAACCTTAACAGTGGTGAAAGCTATAGACGCAGAATAGTAAACTTTACTATTTACTTTAATTTCCCAATAGAAAACCGTATTTTTACAAAAAAAAATTAGCAATTACGCTAATAATTAACATTACACAGAAGAAGAATGGCAAAGTCGCAACAGACATTTAACAAATTAGAAAAAGAGAAAAAGCGTCTTAAAAAGCGTGAAGACAAGAGAAAAAAGATGGAGGCTAGAAAAGCTGAAGCAGCAGAGAACGGTACACAAGGTATTCAGTTTGCTTATGTAGATTTCAATGGAAATCTTGTAGATACTCCACCAGATCCAGAAGATAAAATTAAAATAAAAGCTGATAATATTGTTTTAGGCGTACCTAAGAAAGAAGATTTACCTGAAGTAGATCCAATT
Source organism: Lacinutrix sp. (assembly GCF_023299985.1). Lineage (GTDB taxonomy): Bacteria > Bacteroidota > Bacteroidia > Flavobacteriales > Flavobacteriaceae > Lacinutrix. The sequence goes on from NZ_JALZVX010000205.1 coordinate 8,180, forward strand.
AGAAAAGGAAAAGTATCTTTCTACGATTCGTCTAAAGGTTTCGGTTTTATTATCGATGCAGAAGATTCAGAAAAGTATTTCTGCCACGTTAGTGGATTAATTGATGAGATTACAGAAAACGATAAAGTACAGTTTGAATTAGAAAAAGGTATGAAAGGCTTAAACGCAGTTCGTGTCAAGAAAATATAACGTTACTATTAACCGTGACTAAACAGAAAAAAGCCTTGACTATAATAAAGTCAAGGCTTTTTTTATGTTATTAATTTAAAACTGTTCCTAAACTATTAAATAGTTTCGCTTTAGTTTCAAAAAACTTATTATTAAGTTTTAATTGTTTTAGTTGTGCGTCGATTAGACTAGACTCACGATAATTAATTAAAAACACAGAACTTTCTCCAAAACTAAATTTACGTTCTTCTGCTGCTAAAAGTGTTTCATAATCCTTAACTACTTCTGCTATAATTTGGTTTTGTGTAACATAAGATTCTAATTCACGTTTTAGCCCTTCTACTTTATTATTTAAACTTAAAGAGGTGCTTGAGCGTTTAAACTTGTAGTTCTCAATCTTTAGTTTTGCTAACTTTAAGTCTCCACGTTCTTTTCTTAAAAACAATGGAAAAGAAAAATTTAAGCCTGCTTTATAATTTGTAGTATTAAAACTGTTACTAATATCTGGGTCTTCTGTAATAAAATTATATTGTACATCTATTTTTGGAAGTAGCTTGTTTGCTTTCAATTTTTCATCAATAGTTAATCCACTAATTTTACTATCTAAAGCCTTTAATTTTGGATGTGTTTCTACATTAAAATTTAATATTTCTTCTAACTTTAAAACGCTATCTAATTGTTCTTCATCTAATAATTCTGGATTTACATCTGGATTAATTTCTAAAGGTATTGCATTATCTAGCCATAAAAAATTAGAAACCATTAGTGTGTTTTTTATAAGTTTTACCTTAGATTGCTCTAGAGCTAATGCACGATTATTAATATTAATATTTGCTTCTAAACTATCAATTCCAGCTTTATCACCTGCAAGAACAGCCTCTCTAACACCTTTGTAGCGTTTAGTAGCATTGGTAAGAAAGCGTTTAAACATTTCTGTTTCGTTATAAGCTTGAAGCCAATTAAAATAAGCTAAAGATGCTTTATATATTATCTCATTTGCCAATAAATCTCGCTCTGCCTTGGTTTGCTCTCTAAAAAATTTAGCCTTTTTTAAAGTTGCTCTACGCTCATTAATAAACAGACCTTGACCTAAAGAAGCAGAAACTCCAGCAGAAAACAGACCATTGTTTGGAACATCGTTTTGCGGATTTAAAAACAGACCAGTATTTTCTTCAAAGTTTGCTTTAAAATCTATTCCATACCAAGTAGGCACTTTAAATGTTGCATTAAATAAATTATAATAATCCTTTCTATCAAAATCTTTTCTACTATAATCGACTTCGAGTTTAGGATCAAAACCACCACGTGCCTTTATTAAATTAGCTTCACCTTCTTCTAGTTTTAAATTAGCTTGTTTAGCAATAGGATGAAATTGTTTTACATAACCTAAATATTCTTCAAAAGTTAAGATTAAAATATCGTTTTCTTGAGCATAACTAAAACTAGTTAACACTAAACAAAGTAGCAGGAAATAGTGCTTCATATTACTTTTTTTTTGCTTTATCATTAGACGTTGTTGGCTGATAGTAGTTAGGAGGGAAGCCATTAAGCTGTCTCCACAACTCGAACCAAATTGGCACATCTTCCAGTAAACCTATTGCTTTTACACCAGAGCCAACACGTATAGCTTGAGGCCATGCATAATCGTTACTATCTGGTTCTAGTAAAATTCTAAATTTTCCGTTTTCACTAATAAAATTTTCCATGGCAACCACTTTAGCTCCATAAGTTCCATAAGATACATTTGGCCAACCACTAAACACAATTGCAGGCCAACCATCAAACTGAATTCTAAACGTTTCTCCAATATGAACTAAAGGTAAATCTATAGGATCTATATAAGTTTCTACAGCCATATCGTAATTTGCTGGCATAATACCAACTAAACGCTCACCTTCTTTAAAACTCTCACCAATACCTGTTTTTAAAGCCTTGTTTATATAACCATCTAAAGGTGCTTTTATATGATACATAGTGTTTCTAATTTCGTAATTAGATTTGTTATTCTCTAATTTAGAAACTTGTGCTTCAGCATCAAATTGGCTTGACTCTGCAGTATATTTATCGCTTTGCGCTTTAGATATTTTATCTATGTATTCTGCTTTAACACGCGTTATTTCTACTTGAGCATTTAATACTTCATTTTGAGAAACTAAATATTTATTCTCTTGAGATATCAATTTTGCCTGCGTTTCTTGAAGTTTTAATCGTTTTTGTTCAACATCTGTTAACGATTTTAAACCTTCCTTTTGTAAAGTTTCGGTACGTATAAATTGTTTTTCGGCAATTTCTAAGTTTGTTTTAGAAGCTTGAAAATCTATACTAGCACTTTTTACTTTAAGTTTACTTTGCAATAATTTATTTTCTGCTTGTTGTAATTTTAAACCACGCTCATTACTAAGTGCTCCAATTTGATTATTAAGAGCATTTACTTTAGAACCATAGCTTTTAACCGAAGCGTTTTTTGCATTAATTTGCTGTCCTGTTCTTTTTACTAAATCTGGATCGAAATAATCATTTTTTACTTCTGAAATAAACAAAATAGTATCACCTTTTTTAACAAAATCTCCTTCTCTAACGTACCATTTCTCAATTCTTCCAGGAATTGGAGATTGAATACTCTGTGGTCTTTGATCTGGAGTTAAAGTGGTAACAGCACCTGCTGCAGTTATATTTTGTGTCCATGGAAAAAACAAAATGATAAAACTTATTATTGCAGAGATTAATAATAATCTATTAAAGTTTTTATAGTGCTTTTTACCAAAGGCCTTTTTATGAGACTTAAAATTTGAAATATCAACTTTAGTATTTAATTTATTATTTGAAATATTTAACATAACTATTAATTATAAAGTGTTAATTATTTTTCCGTTTTCTAAAACAATAGTTTTATTGGCTTTCTTTTTCCAAAGCACGCTTTGGCTTACTACTACTAAAGACCAATTATGTGCTGGATTAGTTAAAAAGTCTATTATTCTAGTAGCTTCTTTAGGGTCAAATTGGTCTAAAGGCTCTTTTAATAGTAGAATTTCTGGTTTCTTTACAATACTTCTAGCCAACATTATTTTTTTAGATATTGTAAAAGCCATTCCTTTTCCTTCAGGATACAAGACTGTTTTTAATCCTAATGGTAACGATTTTACAAAATCTTTTAGACCTACAATTTTAATGGCTTCGTTTACCTGGTCTGTGGTAACAGATTTGTCTCCAAAAGTAATATTCTCAAGAAGTGTGCCTTCAAAAGGAGACTCCTCTGTAAGTGTTTGTCCTAAATACGAACGATAAGAGTTTAAATTAATACCAAATAATGATTTATTATTAGCATAAATTTTTCCTTTTGTAGGTGAAATTAGTCCTGCTATTAATTTAAGTAAACTCGATTTACCAGAACCACTTTCACCTGTAACCAGTATAGTTTGCTTAGGCTCTAGTTTTAAAGACAATTTATCTATAATAGGTATGTCGCGATTTGGAACTTTGAAAATCACCTCGTCTAACTCTACAATTAAACCCTCTCCATTTAGGTCTAAAATTTCTCCATCTTGAGACTCTAGAGGTTTATCGACAATTTTTCCTAATTTTTCTATGGATGTTAATACATCGTAGATAGTTTCTAGACCAAGAATTAGTTTTTCAACAGAAGCAATAACCAAAAGAATAATAATTTCTGCGGCTACAAATTGCCCAATATTCATTTGCTGATTTAAAACCAATAAACCACCAATAATAAGCAAACCAGCTGTTACCAGTACTTTAAAACCAATAAGCTGAATAAATTGAATAACTAAAACTCTAAAATGACTTTCTCTAGCCTCTAGATAATCTGTCACCAATTTATCGTTTTTATCCATAGCTAGATTTGTTTTTCCAGAGAGTTTAAAACTTAAAATAGAACGTGCGATTTCTTGCAACCAATGCACAACTTTATACTTATTGTCAGACTCATCTAAACTTGTTTCTAAACCTTTTTGAGCTGTAAATTTAAAAACGATGTACATTAATAGTAATAGAAAAAAACCATATATAATAAAGAATGGATGGTAAAAAGACAATAATAGAAGTCCGAAAATAATTTGCAAAAGTGCTGCAGGGAAATCTATTAATATTTTAGACAAGCCTTTTTGTACTGTAAGCGTATCGAAAAATCTATTAACTAATTCTGGTGGATAATAACCACGTAATCCATCCATTGTCATTTTTGGAAAACGATAAGCAAATTCAAAAGAAGATCTTGTAAAAATCTTTTGTTGCACGTTTTCTATAATACGTATTTGCATTAGCTGTAAAACACCAACAAACACAACTCCTAAAGTAACTAAACCTACCAAAACCATCCAAGACGTACTTATTTGTGCACTTTGCAAAAGGTTAATTATGGCTTGAATACCAAGTGGAAGCGATAAACTTACCAATCCTGCGAAAATGGCATAAAAGAAAATTTGCCTAATATCTTTTCTATCTAATTTTAATAATCCTACAAAACGCTGCCAAGCATTAATAACATTTTTTGCCATTTATTTATTGTTTAAAATATTAAATACTAAATCTTTAAAAAAATCTGTTGGTTCTAAACCTTTACTGCACTCTGTAATAGATTGAAAGTGGTCTTTTAAAAAGTGCTGATGCATTGCACCTTCTATTACAGTACTTGCTAATGTTAATGGGTATTTGTATGAAGGATCTACTTCAGTAATCATATCTTTTAATCTATTAACTAAGCGCTTATAAACAGAAAAATAGCCTTCTTTATTTTCACTATCAACCTCTTTAGTTAAGTAAGATTTTGAATATTCATTAATAACTACACGCTTAAGTACTACTTCGTCTATATGACTAAAAGCAGAATCTAATGTTGTTGTTTGTGTTAATACTGCAATTGCTTTTTCTAATTTTATTTTCTTATCCTCTAAACTATTTGTAGATAATACTAATTGATATTCTAACCAAGTCCAATACCAAGAAGTTAAATAGAGTAGTAACATGTGCTTACTCTCAAAATAACGATATATAGAACTCTCATTAGAACCTATTTTAACACCTAGCTTTTTAAAGGTAAATACATCAAAACCAATTTCGTCAATTAGTAGAATAGTATGTTCAATAATACGCTTACCTAAATCTGAAGATTCTGGATCTTTTAAATAGATTTTCTCATTAATGTTAATCTTAATATTTGAAAGTAAATATTCCATAATAAATTTATTTGATTGCAAATATAATAGTATTACTATTAGTTTTGAAACCACATTAACTATTAATTAACTTTTACTAAATTTAAAGGAATTTGAAATATTATATTAATCTCTAAAGCTACTAGAATTAGGGAGTTCAAAAATTTCTAAGTTAAAATAAGGAATAGCTGCTATAAAATGATCAAAAAGATCCGACATAACAAATTCGTAGTTCTCCCAACGTTTATCTTCGCTAAAGGCATAAATTTCTAAAGGAATGCCTTGTGTTGTAGGTTGCAGTTGTCTTACCATAATAAGCATATCTTTATTTATTGCAGAATGGTTTTCTAGATACGTTTGTACATATTTTCTAAAAACACCAATATTTGTTAAGTTTCTTCCATTTAACAATAGTGTTTTGTCTATATTTTTTTTACTGTTATCTTGATTCAGTTTTTTTTCCATACGTTCTAAATATGATGAAATAAGTGTTATTTCTTTTAAACGTTTAGTATCATCTAATGTTAAAAACTTAATAGAATCTTGCTTAATTATTAAATGACGCTTAATTCTACGACCATTAGAATTCGTCATCCCTCTCCAATTTTTAAAAGAGTCTGAAATCAAAGCATAAGTTGGAATAGTAGTAATTGTATTATCAAAATTCTGAACCTTTACAGTAGCTAAATTTATTTCGATAACGTCTCCATCTGCACCATATTTTTCGAAAGTAATCCAATCTCCAATACGAACCATATCGTTAATAGAAACCTGGATACTTGCTACAAAACCAAGAATGGTATCTTTAAAAACTAGAATAATAACTGCAGAAATAGCACCAAGACCTGTAATAAATTTCCAAACAGAAATGTCTGTAATTATTGCAAAAGCAAATACAAAACCTGCTAACCAAACAAAAATCATAAACACCTGTATATAACTATCTATTGGTTTATCTTTTAATCTTGGTATTGTTTTAAAGTAATCTTTTAAAGTATTTAAAATACTTCTTGCAATCCATAATATTAAAACAATACCAAATACTTTTAGTCCTTTTTCAATAACATTTTCAATAACTGGAAAATCAATAAACACAATTGGTGTTGCTTCTAATGCAATAATTAATGGTAAAATATGTGCTACATTTCTTGGTACTTTATTTTTAATTAGAATATTGTCAAAATTAGATTTTGTTCTTGAAGCAAAATAACTAAACACATTTAATAAAATACGTCTTATTATAAAATGTATTACAAAAAGAATAAGTAGCAATACTAGAAATAATGCTAACATGTTTAGATATTTAGAAGCAGTTTCTGCTACTCCTAAGGATAGAAAATAATTATAAAACCAATGTGTAATTCTGTTCATATTCAATAGTATAATTTAATTGCAAAGCTAAAGCGATTAAATCAATTATATACCAAATAACAATTATTTAAGGCAGATTAATAGTAATAGAAGTTACACTTCCTACTTGGGCATTTTCTAAAAGAATATCGCCCACACGAACACGTACTAAACGTAATGTTGGAAACCCAATAGCAGATGTCATTTTACGTACTTGTCTAAATTTACCTTCGGTAAGCGTTATAGAGATCCAAGAAACAGGACCATGACGCATATCTCTTATTTTTTTTGAACGTTCAGGAAAATCAGGAGACTCTAATATTTTAGATGCTTTACACGCTTTGGTTTGGTACTTTTTACCATCAAAACCTATTTCTACACCTTTTTTAAGTTCCTCAATTTTTTCTTGAGAAATAGCGCCATCAACTAAAGCATAGTATTCTTTTTCAATACCACTAGAATTAATAAAATTACTTAATTTTCCATCTGTAGTTAGTAACAATAAGCCTTCACTTTTTTCATCAAGCCTACCAATAGGCATTGTGTTTTCTGGAAACTCGGCTAATTCACCTAAAAAGCGTTTGCGTTGCTGTTTTGAAGAGTTACTAGCAAATTGCGAAAGCATTCCGTATGGTTTGTATATTTTAAAATGTTTGTGGCTGTTCAATTATTATATTTTTTACATTTAGGAATTAATAAAAGTAGCATGTAATATAATCTATTCGCCTGTTCTAGTGTTTTGTGAGGCATGAGTAAAATTATCGACAATTACTAAAAAGCTTATACAAAATTCTAAAAAAAAGAATTTCATTCGAAGTGACAGCTTAGCTTCCTTTTAATATTTTAAAAACCAAATCCTTGGTTAATTGTTGTCCATTGGCTTTCTCACGAATTAAATCATAGCTATATCTAAAATCACATCCTGTTTTATAATCGCTACAACCGTAAGCCGTTTTTCCTTTAATAATAGTTCCTTTATTACATTTCGGACATTTATTTTCTTCGGAAGAATTTACTGGTTTTTCATTGCCTTTTTTAGGCTCGAATTTAAGTTTAAAATTTTCATCAAAACGCACGAGTCCTTCCGCGGAAGCGCCATTTATTTTAAAGCCTTTTAAGTTAACTGTAGAGCCTTTTTGAAACAATCTTAAGTATTGCTTCTCTGAAATGGTTTTACCTTCAAACTTAAACGGAATCACAAAATCGCAAGTCTTTTTAAATTCTGAACAACCATAAGCCGATTTCCCTTTTAAAATAGAACCGTTTTTACATTTAGGGCATTTTTCTGTAGCTATTCCTGCAGATTTATTAGCCGTTTTTTTAGCAACATTTTTCTTAGCATTTGTTGGTTTATTATTTACTGAAGATATATTAGCCTTCTTAGTTTCACTTCTAACTTCATAAACCAAACGATCTACCATTTGTTTCATTTGTTTTATAAAACTTCCAGCACTAAACGTTCCTTTTTCAATATCTTTTAATTGCTTTTCCCATTTACCTGTGAGCTCGGCAGATTTCAACATATCGTTTTGAATAGTATCTATCAATTGAACACCTGTAACGGTTGGTATTACTTGTTTTTTATTACGCTTTATATATTTTCTTCGAAATAATGTTTCAATAATATTGGCACGTGTAGAAGGACGACCAATACCGTTTTCTTTCATTATCTCACGAAGCTCATCGTCATCAACTTGTTTTCCTGCGGTCTCCATAGCACGTAGGAGTGAGGCTTCTGTATATTGGTTTGGTGGTTTAGTTTGCTTTTCTAAAAAAGACGGTTTGTGTGGTCCTTTTTCACCTTTATCGAAAGTTGGTAACATTCCAGATTCTCTAGTTGGCGTATTTGGTCTCTCGAAAACAACACGCCAACCTTTTTCTAAAATTTCTTTACCTGTAGTTTTAAATTTTACTTTTTCGGCTTCACCAATAACTGTGGTGTTAGATACTTTACAATCTGGATAAAACACAGCTATAAATCTGCGCACAATAATATTGTAAACCTGCTGTTGGTTGTATTGCAAGTTTATTTGCTGTCCAGTAGGTATAATTGCATGGTGATCTGTTACCTTATTATCATCAAAAATTTTTTTTGTTTTCTTTAGTTTTTTACCATGTAAAGGTGCTGTTAAAGTAGCATAATTAGTAAGGCTTTTTAATATACCTGGAACTTTTGGGTACACATCGTTTGGTAAAAACGTAGTATCGACTCTTGGGTACGTTACTACTTTTTGTTCGTATAGTTTCTGGACAATCTTTAAGGTTTCGTCTGCACTAAAACCAAACTTTGTATTACAATACACTTGTAAACCTGTTAAATCGAATAGTTTTGGTGCATATTCATTACCCGCTTTTTTAGTAGTTGAAACAATTTCAAAATCATGTTGCTTAACAATTGTTGCCAATTTCTCACCATCTTCAACTTTAAGAAAACGGCCTTCTTCATAACTAAACAACGTATCGCGATACATGGTTTGTAACTCCCAATACGGTTGTGGTTTAAAGTCTTCAATTTCTTTAAAACGGTTTACCAACATGGCAAGTGTTGGTGTTTGTACTCGTCCAACAGACAAGACCTGTTTGTAACCACCATGTTTTACGGTGTATAATCGCGTCGCATTCATACCTAACAACCAATCTCCAATAGCTCGCGAAAAACCTGCGTAATATAAATTATCGTAATCTACTGATGGTTTTAGGTTGTTGAAACCTTCTTTTATAGCTTCGGTAGTTAATGATGAAATCCAGAGTCTTTCAACCTTACCTTTATAACCAGCTTGGTTTAAAACCCAACGTTGTATTAATTCTCCCTCTTGTCCTGCATCACCACAATTTATTACAACATCTGCTTTAGCAAATAAACTTTTTACAATATTAAATTGCTTTTTAATACCAGAATCTTTAGAAACCTTGGTTTCAAAACGTTCTGGAAGCATTGGTAAATTATTTAAATCCCAACTTTTCCAATAAGGTTTATAATCGTTTGGTTCTTTAAGTGTACAAAGGTGTCCAAAAGTATAGGTTACTGCATAACCATTGCCTTCATAGTAACCATCACGTTTTGTGGTTGCTCCAAGAACAGCAGCAATTTCTCTTGCTACAGATGGTTTTTCGGCGATACAGACTTTAAACAATTTATATAATTTTGAAACTGCAAAGTATGAAATTCAAGTGTGTGTTTAAAGTGAAGTTATTGGGAGTTATTAACGATAGTACTTTTATGAAAGCGCTAAGCAAGCTCTATAATAGATATATTTAAAACAAAAAAGATTAGTTTTAATACTATGTAAAGCTAACGTGCTAAAAACCAAACGCAATAACCATTATTTTTTGCTATATTCGTGTACTAAATAAACTAAAACATGATTAAAAAATTAATGAGTATTGCTAATATAGCACTTCTTTTAACTATACTATTTTCTTGTTCTGACGATAATAATTCTGATGGAGATTACTCACCAATTCCTGTTTCAACAGTAGTTGTCGATTTAGAAGCATTTCCTTTTAACACACTTTCAGAATACAATTTTTTCGATGGTGATATCAAAAACCAACAACCTGTTATAGGAGTAATACCTTACAAACCTATTTCTACATTATTCACAGACTATGCTAAAAAGAAACGTTTTGTTTGGATGCCAAGTAATGTAAAGGCAGTTTATAATGGAGATAATGATATTATTGATTTTCCTGTAGGCACTATGTTAATAAAAACATTTTATTATACAAATGTGCAACCAGATAATAATACACGCATTATTGAAACACGTTTAATGCTAAAGAAAGAAGACGATTGGCATTTTGCAGATTACATTTGGAATGATGACCAAACAGAAGCAACCTTTAGTTTAGATGGCTTGTTTACAAATGTTGACTTTCTAGAAAATGGTGTAGCAAAAAGCACAAACTATAGAATCCCTTCTGATGTAGAATGTTTTACATGTCATAAAAGTGAAACAAATTCAGTTCCTATTGGTGTAAGTCCACAAAACCTAAATAGCACATATACTTATGACGATGGTTCTCAAAATCAATTAGAAAAATTAGTAGCGGAAGGTTATTTAGAAAACAATTTACCTGCAACAATAAATACAGTTGTAGATTGGAGTGATACTACACAACCAATAGACTTACGTGTTCGTTCTTATCTTGATATTAATTGTGCACATTGTCATTCTGAATTAGCGCATTGCTCATACAGACCTATACGTTTTGCGTTTGATGAATCTGAAAACGAAACAAACATAGGTATTTGTGTAGAACCAGATACTGATATTCCTGGAATGACTCATGTAGTTGCACCTTCTCAAAAAGAACGCTCAACAATGTATTTTAGAATGAATACAACTGCAGAAGAATTTAGAATGCCATTATTAGGAAGAAGTATTATTCATGAAGAAGCTGTTGTGCTAATTGGTGAGTGGATTGATGGTTTAACTAATGAATGCGAGTAACTATAAAACTAAATTAATACGCTATAAAATATTAATCGCCAAAAACTAACTTATGAAAAAAATTACTTTACTAATATGTTTAATAGCTTCATGCTTTTCTATAGTTGCTCAAACTACAGTAGATTGTGCATTAGGACCTGTAAATACTACTTATTGTTATACTAATAACGACACAACAAGTTTTGTTTTTGTAAGTTCTGATGGATCAGATTTACAGGTTACCTTTAATGCTGGACAAGTAGAAAACACTTGGGATGAATTGATTGTACTAGATACCGACGGAACAGAACTATATAATGATTATGGAAATGCTGGAGACTTAACAGGATTAATATTCGTGTCTAATGGAGATACTATTACAGTTTCTATAAATTCTGATAATGTAATCAACTGTTCAGATAATAATTATACTCCTTGGGATTTTAATGTAAACTGTTCTACATGTATAAATCCTACAGTTGCCTACACAGTTGTAAATGATTGTGATTCAAGTGGAGGCTTTTTAGTTAATGTAGATGTATCAGACATTGGTTCGGCAACTTCATTAACAATTTCTGACAATCAAGCAAGCGCAACACAACAATTAAATGCAGTTGGAATGCTTCAATTTGGACCTTATGTAAATACAACAGATGTTGTTATTACTATTCAAAATGATCAAGATGTAAATTGTACTTTAAATAGTAACGCAATAACACAAAGTTTTTGTCCGGCTACCGGACCTATTGGTGTTACATGCTCTTCTGGTTCTTCAACATATATTTTTACAGAAGAATTTGATGTCCCTTCTGGATGGACAGGTGACCTTAATTCAGGAAACGGTAGTTGGGAAATCCCTAACGGATCTGGATCTAATGGAACTGGACCAGATAATGCTTTTAGTGGTTCTAGTTTTATGAATTTTGAAGCATCTGGTAACACAACATCGACAGCCTCAGCAGTTAGTCCAGCAATAGATTTATCAACAGCTACTGATGGTGCAGAGTTATCTTTTTATATGCACGCATTTGGAGCAGACATAGGAACATTAAATGTTAATATTGGTACCTCTGTAAATGGTCCTTTTACAACGTTATTTTCACATACAGGTCAATTACAGTTAAGTGAAACTGAAATTTGGACTCCAGTTGGTGTTAATTTAGATACTTATCTTGGACAAGTAATTTATTTAGAATTTAGCCAGACAGGAACAGGAACAGGTTTTGAAGGCGATATGTCTATAGATTTTGTGCGCGTAGAAACATGTGGAACATTTTGTATCGCACCTTCAAGTATAACAGCTAGTAATATAACACAAACAACTTTAGACTTTTCTTGGACAGCAAATAATACAGAAACTTCTTGGGAATATGTAGTTCAACCAGTTGGAACAGGAGTGCCAACAGGAACTGGAACAGTCACTTTTTCAACAATTGTAAATATAACAGGTTTACTTCCTGGTGTGGAATATGAAATATACGTTTTAGCGCTCTGCGGATCAAACAGAAGTGCTTGGGGAGGACCTTTATTATTTACAACTTTATCACCTCCACCACCTGTTACATTTACAACCTCTAATATTCCAACATCAGGGACCCAAAGAGGTGCAGTAGATATGAATGGTGATTTTTTAGATGATGTGGTTTCTATTGGTACAACAAATGTAAATATCATTTACCAACAAGCTATAGGTGGATTAAGTTCTACAGCAACAAATATAGCAACAACAACTGCTGACAATACACCATCATGGAGCTTAGCTGCTGCAGATTTTGATAGAAATGGATTTACAGACTTACTTTATGGAGGAGGAAGTGGTGTAACTTTTATGAAAGCTAATGATACAGGAAGTGGATTTACCGAAATTTCTGGACCTGAGTTTGTATTCTCTCAACGCTCAAATTTTGTTGATTTAAACCAAGATGGTCATTTAGATGCTTTTGTATGTCATGATGTAGATCCAAATGTATATTATATGAATGATGGAACTGGTAATCTAGTATTTAATCAAGGTGGCTTAGGTGATATTGCTGGTGGTGGAAATTATGGTTCTATTTGGATTGATTATGACAACGATAGAGACATGGATATGTTTATCGCTAAATGTCGTGGTGGCTCTTCTACTATCAATATTAATGAAATGCATGAGAATGATGGAACTGGAAACTTTACAGAAGTAGCTTCTGCTTTAGGCTTAGCAGATCCAATTCAAACATGGTCAACTGCTTGGGGAGATTTTGATAACGATGGAGATATGGATGCTTTTGTAGGCGCAAGCTCGACTTCTGATGGGACACATAAATTAATGCGAAATAATGGTAATAGCACTTTTACCGATGTTACAGTTACTTCAGGAATATTACCAGCACTATCTAACACAGGAATTGAAAATGTAAATTACGATTTTGACAATGATGGTAATCTAGATATTGCCTCTAATGGAAATATTCTCTTTGGAAATGGAGATATGACATTTACTGTTAATGATGGTATGTTATCCGGAAATAATGGCTCTTTTGGAGACATGAATAATGATGGTTTTATTGACGCAATCTCTGGATCTAGTTTATATTTAAACGATACTAATAACAACAATTGGATTACAATAACTACTACTGGTGTTGCAAGTAATATTAATGGTATTGGAGCTAGAATAGAATTGCATACTGCTTCTGGTATTCAAATACGAGATGTACGTAGTGGTGAAGGATTCCGTTTTATGAGTACATTAAACACTCATTTTGGTATTGGGACAGACACAGCAATTACCAATATTATTATTTATTGGCCATCTGGAATAATCGATAATATTCCTAATCCTGCAATTAATACACATCATATAATTATAGAGGATCAAGCTTTAAGTATAGAAGAAGTATCATTACAGAATATGTCTATATTTCCTAATCCTGTTGGAAAAGTAATGAATTTAAAAAGTCCAATTAGCCTAGTTGGAAAAATTGCTACCATATTTAATATTGAAGGTAAACGTGTAATGAACTTAAAATTAAAGCAACACTCTATTGATGTTTCAAAATTAAGTCAAGGTAATTATATTTTACGTTTAGAATCACAAGGAAGAGTATACACAAATAAATTTATAAAACAATAACTAAAAAAAAATCTCAAAACATTAAAGCTCCAATATATAAAATATTGGAGCTTTTTTTGTTTAGAAGCGTAGACTATAGATTACTTAAATATGTAAATTATGTAGATTTTTTCAATACAAGTCAAAGTGTTGGTATTACTTTATAATTCTAAAATTTCAATATTTCTCCATTGTAATTTGGTTACATTTCCATGATATATTTGTAAAGCTATTAGTCCTGTTCTAATTTCAAGTTTTTAATTGATCAAACTAACCATTTTTGTATTATTCAACCTCACTATTATTTTATTGTCTTTTACAATAATTTTCAAATGATTCCATTCTCCCATTTTATGAACTTTATCTTTTATAGAATCTGGTTTTATTAACCAACCTCTATAATAGACATGTATACCGCCTGTATTATGACCTGATGCTCCAATTTCTACTTACCAACCATCTATAGTAGAATGTACAAAAACTCCATCATTACATGTTCCATGAATTGTACAGCCTTATAAATTTTTTCCATTAAATAAAGACACTGGTTGTTGTACTGATATAGTGTTATGTTTAATTGTATTACAAGAATTTATAATATATGGACATTGATAGTAATAATTTTATTTTCATATTTAGTTTGATTTATTCTAAAACTATTTTTTTATCATTTATATCTGAAATATCCACCAGTTGCTGAGAAATAATAACACCTACCACCTTTAGTCTGCAAAATCACTTCTCTTGTCGAATATGTCATTAAATTAAAACGACAATAATTCTTAGACGACTAGAAATAACTAATTTTACTAAAATTTAAAGATGAAAAAAATTTTATATTTTTTACTAGTGGTCTGCTCGATGG
>NZ_JALZVX010000206.1 GCF_023299985.1 Lacinutrix sp.
ATACGCTTCACCTTATAGAAAGAAGCGCATGGTGGCTTCACATTGTTGGTATATTAGTATTTTTAAACTACTTATATTTCTCTAAGCATTTACATATTTTACTAGCATTCCCAAATACTTATTATGGAAAATTAACACCAAAAGGACAATTTCCAAATAACGATGCAGTAACAAAAGAAGTGATGTTAATGATGGATCCAGACGCAGATCCTTACGCAGTGCCAGAAGAAACAGAAAGCAGCGAGCCTCCTGCTAAATTTGGAGCAAGCGATGTGCAAGATTTAAGTTGGTTAAACCTACTTAATGCTTATTCTTGTACAGAATGTGGACGCTGTACAAGCGAATGTCCTGCAAATTTAACAGGCAAAAAATTATCACCTCGAAAAATAATGATGGACACCAGAGACCGTCTAGAAGAAGTTGGTAAAAATATAGATGCTAACAATGGTGAATTTAAAGACGACGGAAAACAATTATTAAACGATTATATTACAAAAGAAGAACTTTGGGCATGTACCAGCTGTAATGCTTGCGTAGAAGCTTGCCCAATAAGTATCGATCCATTAAATATTATTATGGAAATGCGTAGCTATCTAGTAATGGAAGAAAGCGCAGCACCAATGGAGCTTAATAACATGATGACCAATATCGAGAACAATGGAGCGCCTTGGCCATACAACCAAATGGATAGATTAAACTGGAAAGACGAGTAAAATAATTTGAGCGTTACCAAGACATGCAAAAAGCATCATCTTGGTCAGGTTTTCCGCTATATCTTTTTTTTGCATATATGCAACAAAAAAAAGGATGCCGCATCAACCCTTAACGCAGGAATACTTACTAACAATAGTATTCAATAAAAGACAATTAAATATTTATAAATAATAAAACAAAATGAAGAGTAAAACAGCAACATACAAGCAAATTATCATGCTCATTATGTTGTGCACTTTTCAAACCATTTCTGCTCAAGATTACAGAAAAGATTCTCTACAAATAAAAGCATATACAGAAATTGAATACAAAGCAGGAGAAGCAATTAATATTAAATTAAAAAAAGTGTTTTGCGATTACTGTACTAAAAACCAATTAGAGCTCATAGGCGAAGACGCAGTTAGGAGAACAGACAGTGAAAAAAACGATCCCAAAAACAAACTAAAAGACGGTAAAAAGAAATTAGCCGTTTACATTAGAATTGCAAAAACAGATTTTGCTGGTATAAAAGAAGAAGAGTAATTACTCATACAAATAAAATAACATGAGCAAACAACTAATAGTGCCAACAATGGCAGAGCTAATGGCAGAAGGTAAAACTCCAGATATACTATTTTGGGTTGGATCTGCAGGAAGTTACGACGATAGAGCAAAAAAAATAACAAAAGCATTTGTTAAAATATTAAACAAAGCTGAAGTTAATTTTGCAGTTTTAGGTACAGAAGAAAGTGCAACTGGAGATTTAGCAAAAAGAGCAGGAAACGAATTCTTGTTTCAAATGCAAGCAGTAATGAATATAGAAGTATTAAACGGTTACAACGTAAAGCGTATTGTAACCTGCGATCCACACTCTTTTAACTGTATTAAAAATGAATATCCAGGTTTAGGTGGAAATTACGAAGTATTGCATCACACACAATTTATAAAAGAATTAATAAACTCTAAAAAACTTAAAATTGTAGATAGCGACTTTAAGAATAAGCGTATTACTTTTCACGATCCATGTTATTTGGGTCGAGCAAATTCTGAATATGATGCTCCAAGAGAGGTTTTAAAAAATTTAAATGCAACTTTAATAGAAATGAAACGTAGCAAATCTACAGCATTATGCTGTGGAGCAGGAGGAGCACAAATGTTTAAAGAACCAGAAAAAGGAGATAAAGACATTAACGAGCTTCGTACTGAGGATGCATTACAAACCAATCCAGATATTATTGCAACAGGCTGTCCTTATTGTATGACTATGATGTCTGATGGTGTAAAAGTAAAAGAAAAAGAAGCATCTATTAAAGTTATGGATGTTGCGGAGTTAATTGCAAGTTCTCAAGGTTTGTAATAAATTAATGGAAAGAGAAAAATCACTATTTAAACAATTATTAAAAACAGGTTTGTTTAGCGGTTTATTTATTACATTATCAGTTAGTTACAATCATAAGAAAAAATAATGTTTGCAAATCAAGAAATAGACATAAGTACTATACCAAAAGCGGAAATTGTTTCACTAAAACCTATTTCTAGAAGTTATTTAAAAATATTATTTATCAATAATATCCTCAAATACATTATCCTTTTTGGGCTTATAATCTCAGGTAATAACTTCCTAGAAAAAGAGTGGATTTCTAATGTGTTTTGGTACGTTATTATATTATTAGTAGTACTATTTATACTGCAGAGTATTATAACAGTTTTAGGTTTTAAAAAGCGAGGTTACGCATTAAGAACACACGATATTATATACGCTAAAGGCTTATTAAGCCATAAAAAAACAATTGTACCATTTATTAGAATTCAACACACAGAAACAAAACAAAGTTTTATAGCAAAACTATTTAATCTTGCATCGCTTAACGTTTATACAGCTGGAGAATCTGGAGGAGATTTATCCATTAACGGACTTACACGTACTGAAGCCGAAAACATAAACCAACTACTAACAACCAAGATTAAATAAGTGTTCGACTTTACAAATCCGTCGCGACAATCCATAAAAGGCATAGCTGTTTTATTTGGTTTTAATAGTTATAAAATTATTAAAAGCCTCTTTCTTGCAATTGCCGCACTTTCTTATAGCTTTATAAAAAGCGGAAAAGTCTTTGGGATGTCTCAAAATAAAATGATTGTTATAGTCTTTAGTGTTTTTCTAGTCATTTTTATACGGTCGATTCTTCAATATCTAAACTTTAAATTTTATATTGATAATGATGACTTTATACTATCTAAAGGCATATTAAATAAAGAGAAAATTAGCGTTTCTAAATCTAAAATCCAAAACATTTATATCAGGCAAAACGTGCTTCAACAAATAATTAATGTTGTACAACTTGAAATAGAAACCGCTGGAGACGCAAAAGCTGAAGTTAAAATTAATGCACTTAGTAGAGAAAGAGCTTTGGAGCTTAAAGAACATTTATTATCTTATAAATCTATAGAAAACAAAGGCTTAGAGCTATTAAATGATACTCCAAAAGTCACTGCTGTTTATTATAGAGCAAGTTTAAAGAAACTGTTTCTTGAAGGACTTAGTCAAAACCACATTAAGAGTTTTATGATTATTGTTGGGTTTGTAGGTGGTTTTTATACTAGTTATGAAGACTATTTAAAACAATTAAAATTAGGTGATAAGTTTGAATTGTTAGTAAAACAAAATGAAAATTCAATTAGTATTCTTATTGTAGTTTTTTTATTAATATTAAGTGTTACTTTAATTATTTCGATTTTGTTTTCATTAATAAAAACGTTTTTACTCAATTTTGAATTACAAGTTATTGAGCATAAAAAAACGATTGAAATAAAAAAAGGATTATTTAATAAAGTAGCCATTATACTTTCTCCATCTCGTATTCAGAATATTGAAATTAAAAACAATAGACTTAAACGTTATTTTGGACTTAATACACTAAGTATTAAACAAGCAATGGTAGATAAAAAACTGCAAAAGCATTTTTCTATTATAGGTTTAGATAGAGTACAAGTAGATTATTTAGTTAAAAAACTGATGCAGAAGATTGGTTTAATATCAAAACAAGAAAAACCAGAGAAATATTATATTCGTGTTTTAATTTTAAAATCAATAATACCAATTCTAATTTTTAATCTACTAAGTTTTTTTAAATTTGGAAATCAATTCTGGATTGTTAATCTATTCTTAGTACCATTAATTTCGGTATTAATATATTGGCGCTATAGAAAAGCCTATTATGCAATTAAAGATAATATGTTAATAGTTGGTAGTGGTGCAATTTCTACAATTACAGAGCTTTTAGAATTTCATAAAATACAAGCTGTTGCTACAAAACAAACAATCTTTCAAAAAATAAGAAAGATTGTTACAGTTGAAATTTACACAGCATCTAAAGCTACGAAAATTTTATATGTAAAAGAAAGTAGAGCGAATACTATTGTTGATTACTTATTATATCAAGTCGAATCTCAACGTAAAGATTGGATGTAAATTACTATTTTTACAACCTAAACTATTTATTAAAAATGCTAGTAGAATTCAATACATTGCCAGAGCACTCAAAACTTTGGATATATCAAGCCAATCGTTCTTTTTCTGAAACTGAATTAGAAGAAATAAAAGAGAAATTAAACATCTTTATTACTAATTGGACTGCACATGGAAGCGATTTAAACGCAAGTTATGATATTAGATACAAACGCTTTATTATTATAGCTATTAATCAAGACTCACAAGCTGCAACTGGTTGTAGTATTGATGCTTCAGTACATTTTATCCAACAGTTAGAAAAAGAATACACTGTCGATTTAATGGATAAAATGAATGTATCCTATAAACAAGGAGAGTATGTTGCCTATAAAACATTAACAGATTTTAGAACGATGGCAAAACAAAAAGCCGTGTCTAAAAACACAATCGTTTTTAATAATCTGGTTACTAATATTGCTGAGTTAAATGAAAACTGGGAAGTGCCTGCAAGCGATAGTTGGCATAATAGATTTCTAAATTAGTCTTTTTAGTAAAATATAATTATGAAGAACGAAATCTTTCTATTAAATATTTCAGGTCAAGACAAACCAGGTTTAACAGCAAGTTTAACAGCTGTTTTGGCAGCTTCTAATGCTAAAATTCTAGATATTGGTCAAGCTAATATTCACGATACCTTATCTTTAGGAATATTATTTGAAATAGAATTTGGAGTAAATTCTTCTCCTGTTTTAAAAGATTTATTATTTAAAGCTTACGAGCTTGGTATTCAAGCAAAATTTACACCAATAACATTAGAAAATTACGAAAAATGGGTAACGCTTCAAGGTAAAGACCGTTATATAATAACCATTTTAGGAGAAAAATTATCTGCAGAGCAAATTTCTAAAGTAACTCAAGTTATTTCAGATAAAAATTTAAACATAGATGCTATAAAACGTTTAACAGGAAGAACTTCTCTTGTTAAAAAAAATGACTATCCTAGAGCGTCGATTGAATTATCGATACGTGGAGAAATATCAAACAAATCAGACTTAACTAAAAGTTTTCTACAATTATCTAAAGACTTAAATGTAGATATAGCTTTTCAAGAAGATAATATTTATAGAAGAAACAGACGCTTGGTTTGTTTCGATATGGATTCTACATTAATTCAAACCGAAGTAATCGATGAGCTTGCAGAACTTGCAGGTGTTGGAGCAGAAGTAAAAGCTATTACAGAGTCTGCAATGCAAGGTGAAATTGACTTTAATGAGAGTTTTAAAAAACGAATGAAGCTACTTAAAGGTCTAAAAGAAGAAGTACTTAAAGACGTTGCTATTAATTTACCAATTACAAAAGGTGCAAGACGTTTAATAGATACTTTAAAAAGTTATGGATTTAAAACTGCTATTCTTTCTGGCGGTTTTACATACTTTGGAAACTACCTTCAAAAAGAATTAGGCATAGATTATGTATATGCCAACCAACTTGAAATTAAAGATGGTAAACTTACCGGTAATTATCTTGGTGATATTGTAGATGGTAACAAAAAAGCAGAATACCTTAAAGAAATAGCAAAAAAAGAAGGTTTAAATATAAGCCAAACAATAGCAATTGGAGATGGAGCTAACGATTTAGCAATGTTAAATCTAGCAGGTTTAGGTATTGCTTTTCACGCTAAACCTAAGGTTAAAGACAATGCACAAAGCTCTATTTCTAGTATTGGTTTAGATGGTGTACTTTATTTACTAGGTTACCATGATAAACATATAGATTTATTAGACTAGTTATTTAGCATGATTATGTAAAAGTTAAATACCAAGAATTGATGTTAGTGTTAACTTAAAATTTATTTAACAGTTTACCAATAGACTCTATAAAGAATATTTGGAGTAAAGCCCAACGAAAACTTATCTACAATTTGAATTGTATTATTAATAGCGTTATTGCTAATATAGTCTCTACTTAATAAGCTAGATCTATTATATACATTACGTATAGAAACGCCAAATTTACTTTTTAAACGCTGTTTATTATTCCATTTAAATGCATACATAGCAGAGAAATCTAATCTATGAAAATTTGGTAAAACCTCTGTGTTTATATCATCAAAAACAATAGTACCTTGCGCATTGGTTGTTGATTTTGTATAAGGTTTTCCAGAATGCCATTTCCAGCCTAAGGCAAACTGAATTTGTTTTTTTTGATAAACCAAAGACGTGTTAATAGCATGTTTAATATTTGTATTTGCTGTAAACGAATACCCATTGTTTATCTCGGTAAATTCATTTTTTATGTTGTTAAAAGAATAGCTAAACCATACATGGAATGGATTAATAGTTTTTTTTATAAAAATATCGCTACCTATTATTTTTTGATTTCCAATATTAAAATTAGAATTATCTGGGTTTAAGTATCCTAAAGATAAAGCTGTTTTACCATCAATTTTTTTAATATAATTATCTATATCAACTTGCCATCCGTTATTTTTAAATAAAATTCCTGCAGAAATTTGAGTACTATTAATTATAGGAAACGTTTTGCCATCAGCTAATCTCCAAAGTTTATTCTCGAGAGACAAATCGCTTAAAACGGTCTCGTCTATTTCACTAATTATTTGGTTTTTAATTTCTCCGGTAAGCTGTATTCTAAAACTATTAGATAGGGTTTTATTAATTTGCAATCTAGGCTCAAACTTAAAGGCATTTAACAAACTAAAATTCGATACTCGCAAACCTAATTTTAATTCTATTCCATTTAAATTTTCAATTGTATAATTACCATAGATAGCATTAGTTTCTATTACAGTATCGTTAGAGTCTAAAATTAAAGTCAAGTTTGGATCACTATTTAAAAAGGCATAACCAACATCTTTTAATGAGTATTGGTAACCTAAAGCTAGTATGTTTTTTTTAGAATTAACAATTTCAAATTCTGTAGAAATTTCATAATCATCAATTACATTTCGCTTTTCAAAATCGAATAGTAGCGTATTATTTTCTTTTGTAATAAAATTATAATTAAAATTATATTTAGAAAAAACAGCTTGTGTTTTTTGTTTTATTTTTGAATTCCACTTGGTGTCCCAATTAAAACCATAACCGTTGTTTTCTATACTTAATGCATCATTAAATAATAACTCTTGAGATAATTCTAAATCATTATAATTTAAATCATTCTTTATTCCTATGGTATAAAATGAAATATTGTTTTTTAAATTTGGTTTGTAATTAATTTGAATACTATAATCCCTAAAAAAAAAGGAATTATTACTACTCTGTAAATTATCAATTTTAGTGTTTTGAAACACATGCCTTGCAAGTTGGTTTACGGTGTAAGAATTTAATAATTCGGTATAACTACGTCTAAATGAAGCTTGAACGCTTAGTTTTTTTTTAATAATGGGTTGCTCTAAATAAGCGTCAAAATTAATAGCATTAACTCCAAATTCAAATTTTATAGAATCGCTAATTTTAGTATTAGTAGTAATATCAATAACGCTAGATATACGATCACCAAAACGAGGGTTGGTACCTTTGTTATAAAAATTTATAGTTTGAGTTGCGTTAGAATTAATTGGAGAAATCATTCCAAATAAATGCCCTTTATGATAAATGTTTATTCCGTTCCAAATCACTCTGTTTTCATCTGCAGAGCCACCACGAACTAAAAAACCAGAGGCTGTTTCATTAGGGCTTATTACGTTTGGTAATTGTTGGACACTTTCAAGCACGTCAGGCTCTATTAGCCCTGGCAATAAACCAAGTTTTTTTGGTTTTATTTTAAATGATGCGTCTTTGTTTTTAGAAATACCATTTACTAAATAGGAACGAATAAAAACCTCTTGTAAAGTTTCGTTAAATGCAATGGTATCCTTTTTTAAGTGCCTAATTATTATGTATCGAGAATTAATATATTCAAATTCTAAATTTGTTTTTTTACTAATCTCGTTTAAAACAGTTTCTAATGTTCTATTTGCCTTCTTTAGGGTTAACTTTTTATCGCGCGTAATATAATCTGGGAAAGAGAATCTAATATTGTAAACATTTTCAATATTTAAAAACACATCATATAATGGTTCTTCAACATATTCAATTGAAAACCGAGTGTCATTTTGTGAAAAAAGCATTAAAGGGATTAAAAATATAAGTTTAAATATCCGCTTCATTAGTGCATACTAAGTTCTATTATTTTATTATTCTCTATGTAAGAAATTTGCATTGTTTTAAATACGGTAGCCAAAGCTAAATTTAAATTAGAATGCGTAAAACTACCAGTAAATATTTTAGAATCATCAATCAAACCTTTGTTAATCTTTACATTATACTGGTTTTCTAAAGCCGTTATAGCATAATTTAAAGGCACACTTCTAAACGTGCTTTCTCCAGAAATCCAAGTTGGTTGTTTGTAACCTTTAAAATTTTTGTTCTCTTGTATATTTCCTTTTATTTTTAAAACAGATTGTTGTGGCTTTAAAACCGTAGTGTTATTGTTTGAGATTACTTTAACTTCACCTTCATAACAGTTAACCTTAAAATCTTCATTATAAGCATTTACATTAAACTGT
>NZ_JALZVX010000207.1 GCF_023299985.1 Lacinutrix sp.
TAATAATTTTAAACCATGAATTAAAACCTCCTTACTCGCTATAAAAATTAGTAAAAAAGCAGCAATCCATATAAATATCTTATTATTAAATATTTTAAAAACAGCTTTATTTTTATTTGAGCGGTATATTAAAACACCTAAAAGTAAGACTAAAGCTAACATAATGTAATGTAAATAAAATGCTATTTGAGAGGTGCTTGTTGCGTAAACATAATCTCTATTTTCTTCAGAAACCAAGCCTAAAAATAGAAAGGCAAAAAGAACAATATTTGCGCATGCTATTATATTTGCAATTTCTAGGTTGTACTGTTTTTTTCTTCGGAATAAAACAAAAGCAACAACTGTTGTATATAGTAAATGGTAAACTGCAGGTATTGCTAATGCAGAGCTCCAATTTTCTATATAATAAACACATTGAAAAGTCGATTCTATAATTCCTACAATATATAATAGCACAATACCACTAATAAAAATAACCTTTCGGTACTTAGCCGAGTCAAATGTAAACTGCCAGAAAGGAAAGCGAAGTGTTTCTTTTTTAAGTAGATAATAAGCTGCAAATAAAGAGGCAACAACAAATAGACCTGTTCCAAAAATTGGGTTTATTACAATATTTAAAATAGCTTCGTCATTATACTTTTGAGCCCAATCTATAAAAAGGCTTAAAAAGGCTAAAGCGTGTACAATTATTGAAGCAAAACGATAACTATTAATACTAGATTTTTTAGCTAACCACATTAATAAAACAGCTTCTGCAGCCCAAAATAATGTAATATAATTACCTTTAAACTGAATAGGAATTGCCAACGTAATAAACGTTAACGTTAGGCCTATTAGCATATAAACTGCAACTTTATCAAGTTTAAACTTTTTATATAAAAACCAAGCAAAAAACAAATTAAGTATTGATAATCCTGCAGTAAATAAACCTTTTAATTCTGGGCGATAACCATTAAGTGTTACCATACCTACAGTAAAAAAGAAAACTGTTGCTGCAAATAAAATAGCTAATTGCGTTTTAGTAAAAACTGCTTTAGTTCTTAAATTGTTAATAATATTTGTAACTACAAATATGAGATAAAACGCAAAGGCAAATAGTAATGCTCCTAAATAATGCGGCGCTTCTTTTGTACTATCAATAGCAAACCAACCTCCAAATAAAATTATAGTAAAAATAAACGCAAGCGTATTTACTAAATTCCATTTTTTATAGAATGCTAAAAGCGTAATTCCAACATTTAAGATAATGATATAAGTAAAGAGTACAACATAGTTACCAGAACCTGTGCTTACCATAAAAGGCACTGCAAAACCACCGATAAGTGATAGAACAGCAAGTTCTATTCTATTGTAAGATAAAGAGACTAGACAACTAAAAATGGTAATAATAACCATAATAGTAAAGGCTACTTCTTGACTAAAAAGCTTGTATTCGTGAAACGCTATAGCAATAGTAAAATAGAAAATAGCAACGGCTCCTGCGACTAAAACAGAACTGAATGCAGCATATTTTTTTCGTAATTTATTAGCAATTAACATTACTAAAGAACCACATAAAACACCAATTCCAACTCGAGCTGGTTCGTTTATCCAGTCTTTATCAATAGCATATTTAACAAAATAACTAATACCTAAAACAAGTATTAATATTCCTATTTTATTAATTAAGTTCTCACCTATAAACTTTTCTAAATCTGGATTTTTTTCTTTAAATCGTTCCCAAAACGGTTTACTTGCAGGTTTATTAATAGTTTCTTTTCCAACTGTTTTTTGTTCTGCTGCTCTTTGTTCTAAAGTATAGGCTCTAACGGTATCTGCTGCTTTTGTTTCAACAACTTGCTCTTGTGCTTTTACAAAAGGTTTTTCTATAATAGCGGCTTCAATTGGTTTAGAAACAGGTTCTTTAATAATTTGAACTTCTGGTATTGGTATTAGAGCTGCTTCTTTTTCTGTTTCAGCTTTAATAATAGAAACCGTTTTCACGTCTACGCCTTGTGATACTGTTTTTGTGAGACTATCGAGCTTCTTATTTAATATTTTAATATTGTCGTTTAAGACCTTGTTATTATTTTTTAAAGTCTTGAAGTTGCCGTTTGTTTTATTAAGTAAAACAACTAATAAAACCAGTACTAGAATCAATACTAAAACTAAAAAAAACTCATCCATAAAATTTTATATTAACTAATTTTGATACAATATAAAACTAAATAGTTACTATCCTCAAAATTTGAACAGGCAGTTTGTATGCGCAGCATTCTGCTTTAAATTTGTAAAAAAATATAGATTAAATTAGTTATAATAGTGCATTAGCTTCTACTACCAATAATTCGTTTTTATCTTCTAAAGCTTTAGTAATAAAATTGTTTATGGCTTCGTTTTTATCTAAACCGTTGTCTAATAAAACGCCTAAACTTATCATTGTAATAATTCGTGTTCCTGCTTTTTTAACTGCTGTTCCAAAAAGTGGTTCTAAATCCTCATAAGCTATACTCTTTGCAAGTTCTATAATTTCTGCTTTAGCTTTTTCTCGCTGATCGTCTTGCATACGATCATACTTTTTACCGTAAGACTTTATTTGATCTATTGCAGAGCGCTTATTTTGTTGTGGTTGCTTTTGATTATTACCTTGCTGATTATTAGTGTTTTCTTTTGGCTTCACTTTTGCCCAAGAATCTCTTAACCCAACCGTTTTATTAAACACTAAATTTTTAGAAGTAGAATCGTCATCTACATTAAAATAACCTAAACGTTGAAACTGAAACTGGTCGCCTATTTTAGCATCAGCTAAACTTGGTTCTACAAAAGCTTCAATGGTTTTTAAAGACTTTGAGTTAATAAATTCCATAAAATCTTTATCTGCATGACTATCTGGAGCTTCGTCTGTAAATAATCTATCGTAATCACGAACTTCAGCTTTAATAGCGTGCTTTATTGATACCCAATGTAAGGTGCCTTTTACCTTCTTTTCGGTATCTGTAGAATATGTACAATGAATTTCGGTTACATTACCTTGAGCGTCTTTTACAACACTTTCTGCTTTAATGATGTAAGCATTTTTAAGTCTTACTTCTCCACCTAGTCTTAAACGGAAAAACTTAGAACCAGCTTCTTCCTTAAAATCTTCTTTTTCTACGTATAATTCTCTAGAAAATGGCACTTTTCTAAAACCTGCGCTTTCATCTTCTTGGCTATTTTCTGCTTCTAGCCATTCTTCTTTACCTTCTGGATAATTAGTAATTACTAATTTAATAGGATTTAAAACAGCCATAACTCTATGGGCTTTTTTGTTTAAATCTTCACGAATACAGAATTCTAAAAGAGAAACATCAATAATATTTTCGCGCTTTGCAACACCTACAGTTTCTACAAATTTTCTAATAGATTGTGGTGTATAACCACGACGACGTAAACCAGAAATAGTTGGCATTCTTGGATCGTTCCAGCCAGAAACCAAACCTTCTTCTACTAATTTAAGCAGCTTACGCTTGCTCATAATTGTGTAACTAAGGTTTAAACGTGCAAATTCACGTTGTTTTGGTTGCATAGGATACTTGTTCTTAGCAAAACCATGCACTTGTTCCTTAAACCAGTCGTAGAGCTCTCTATGTGGCTTAAATTCAAGCGAACAGAGTGAGTGAGATATTTGCTCTATGTAATCACTTTCACCATGCGTCCAGTCGTACATTGGATATATACACCAATCGTTTCCTGTGCGATGGTGGTGCTTTTTTAATACGCGATACATTAAAGGATCTCGCATTAACATGTTTACATGTTGCATGTCTATTTTAGCACGTAGAATATGTTCGCCTTCATTACATTCTCCTGCTTTCATTTTAGCGAATAATTCTAAATTCTCATCGATAGTTCTATTTCTATAAGGTCCATCTACTCCTGGTTGTGTTGGTGTTCCTTTTTGCTCTGCCATGGTTTTACTAGACTGAGAATCTATATAGGCTTTACCATCTTTTATTAGTAAAATAGCCCAATCGTAAAGTTCTTGAAAATAGTCTGATGAGTATCTTTCCTCAGCCCATTTATAGCCTAACCAAGATACATCTTCCTTTATTGCATCTACATATTCCTGCTCTTCTTTTGCAGGATTTGTATCATCAAAGCGCAAGTTTACTGGTGCGTTATATTTTTCGCCTAAACCAAAACTAATACCAATAGCCTTAGTATGACCAATGTGTAAATAACCGTTTGGCTCTGGTGGAAAACGAAAACGCAACTTATCTTTCGATAATCCGTTTGCTAAATCTTCTTCTATAATATGCTCTAAAAAATTGAGTGATTTTGTTTCTGCTGACATAAATTTATTCTTTATTTCTATTGATTGCGCGCTATTTAATCAACTTAAAATAGATTGTAAAATTAGTTAATTTTATTCTCATACAAATTGGAAGTCATTTATAATTATTTAAAGCCTCTTTTTTAAGTACATTTGCCTTTTAAAATATAAAAAATGGGAATAATTAAAGTTGAAAATATACGCGTTTTTGCAAATCATGGTTGTTTAAAAGAAGAAACAGCTATAGGAAGTGATTATCGTGTAGATTTAAAAGTAAAAGCCGATTTAGAGAAAAGTGCAACTTCTGATGCATTAAGCGACACTGTAGATTATGTGCTTTTAAATAAAATTGTTGTTGAAGAAATGGCAATACCAAGCGCACTTTTAGAGCATGTTGCAAAACGTATTTTAAGGCGTGTTTTTACTGAAGGTAAACTAGTTACAGTTGCAACGGTTGCTGTTAGTAAAATAAATCCTCCAATTGGTGGTGATGTTGAAATGGTTACTATCGAGTTAACCGAAAAAAGAAAAAGCTAAAGTATATAGCGTTAAAAGGTAATTATTTTTATATTTGCCTCTTAATAAGGTGTCGTGGCCGAGTGGCTAGGCAGTGGTCTGCAACACCATCTACAGCGGTTCGAATCCGCTCGACACCTCAAGAAAACCTTCAACTTATGTTGAGGGTTTTTTTATGTTTTAAATTTTAAGAAAATTTATAGTAATGTTTTGCAGCGGTTTGAACCTGCTCGACAACTCAAAGAATCTTTCAACTTTAACTTAAGACTATTTATTATTAAATTTTAGAGAAGTATAAAAAGTTATTTCACCTTAACATAATACCTTAAATACCTATTAGTAATGGTATGATCTGCATTCGAGGCATCTGAAACTAATTGAAAAAAGTAGCGTTCATTTTTATAATCTACAATTCTTGCAGTACCAATTATAGTTTGTGCTACGTTTTTAATTTCAAAGTCTATTCTATCAATATCGTTTGTGGTAGTATTTACAGTTAGTGGTTTTCTAACTACTAATTCGCTATTTGGATATTGTTTAATTAATTGGGTTCTATAAGCTTCCCACTGTTCTAATTGCTTTTGGTTTTTGTTTTTGGTTAGTTTGTTACAAATAAAATAATATCCTCTAGAGGTTGCTTTAATTGGTAACTCGCTATCTGTTTCACTTATTGATAATCTAAAACCTTTAGGAAGCATTAAATTAACTCTTGGGTTAATAACTATTACAGTATCAGTTTTCATTTTTCTATTAAATGTCGCTTGTCTGTTTTTAGGGCTTAAATAGTTTATAGCACTTACTTTATTTCTATTTTGTTGTGCTTTTTGTAGATCTCTTAAGTAATCGTTATTGTATTCTGTTTGATTATTACTACTATTATTATCGAACCTAGAAACCGAACGTGCTATTTTTAAACCAATAACAATTACTGTAAACAGGATAGAACCACCAATCCAGAATGGGCTTTTACTTGTTGTTGTTTCTTGTTTTCTTGGTTGTTTGTAAGTAGGCTGTTCCTGTCTTTTTGGTTTACTATTGCCTTGAAAATTAGCTATTGGATTTCCTTTAATAAAATCTTTACAAGTGTATTTAAAATTTGGTTTTTGGTCTGTTAATCCGCAGAGTGTTCCAAAACGAGAATCTTCCTTTTTATTAATGCATTTATTGCAATAATTAAGTCTTATTTGCTCTTGAGATTGCATTATAAAAAGGTTTTTTTAGTGGGTTTGTTCTTCAATTTTTTCGAAGATTTCTTTAGGGTTTAATTTGTCTTTTGGTAAAAAACCTTTAATAATAAGTACAGTTCCACAGATTACTAAAATAAGTCCTAAAAACCGTTTAACTTTAATTATAGCTTTTGGTGTTAGTTTGTTTTTAAGTTGTTTTGCTAATAATATTTTAAAAATATCTGTAACAAAATAAGCAGTAATCATTGTGCCAAAAAAGATTATAAATCTATTAGTATCGTTTTCTAAACTAGGTCCTACAACTATAATTATTCCAAGCCAGAAAACTAATACACCAATGTTAATAAAGTTAAGAAAAAATCCTTTTATAAATAACGAGAAATAATTTGTTTTAGGCGCAACTATTTGTGAAGTATCAATAACTTCTTCTTTTTGTTTTTTAAAGTAAATAATAAAACCATATATAGCTAAAATAGTACCACCAAACACATATAATCCTGGTTGATTACTTAAATTTTCTAAAAGCTGAAAACTAGAAAAGTAAGCAATTGCAATAAATAAAATATCTGCTACAATAACACCTAAATCGAAAGCTAAAGCAGCTCTAAAACCTTTAATTACACTGGTTTCTAGAAGTACAAAAAACACAGGACCAATCATGAAAGCTAAGAAAAAGCCTAGTGGAATTGCTGCCTGAATATCTTCAATCATATAAAAAGTAATAGTTTATTACAAAGTAAAGAAATTTATGTAATTAAAATAAAGGATTAACCGTTTTTAGTATGTTTAAATTAATTACAAAAACAAAAAAGTTTCAGATTTCTCTGAAACTTTAAGTTATTTAATAGCTGTTTTTATCTTTCTTTTCTTGTCTCTATTCTACCTCCAAAAGTCTTCTTTTTCTTTACATTTTTAGGTTTTCCATAGATATAAATATCTCCTCCAGCATTAGTTCTAGCATCTACTGTTTCTGTTGCATTAATATCTGCTTCTCCTCCAGCACTAATTTTAACTTTAGTATTATCTGTTATAAACTCTCTTCCTTGGTAAACGCCTCCAGTATTTATTGTAATATCTTGAGATTTTGCTTTTCCTTTTGTTTCAATAACTCCACCAGAAACAGCTTTCACCTCAAGTTTTCTAACGTCTAAACCTATTTTTAAAACAGCGCCTTCTTGTGCACGAAGCTCAATTTTATCTTGCTCAATTAATTCGTTGCCAACAATTTTAGCACCTTCATTTCCATCTATAACTTCTAAATTTTTATAATGTACAGCAACAAATGTTTTTGTTCCATCAAAACCACGCTCTAATTTCATACGTACTTTTAATATATCGTTTTTAGAAACTATTTCAACATCATCAACATCTTCTCCAGAAATAACAACTTTGTTTTCATCAGATTTTACCAAACTTATATGAATTAAATCGAAGACTTTTACAGTTGTAAAATCTTGTACATTTAGTTCTTTAGGGTTTTGCGAAAAAGTACTTATTGTTACAAATAAAAAAAGTGTTGATAGTAAATGTTTCATGGTGTTTAATCTTTTTGTTCTAACTAAAGAGTGTTCTTTTTTATGTTTGTTACAGTTTATTAAAAATTATTTATCTGTTGCAACGCTTCCTGTTATAACTTTGTAAGAATAGTTTAAATTATTTTTTTATTCATTAATTACTACATTAACTGCTGTTCCAATTACTGTTATTAAAGATGAATTAGTTGTGGTATACATAACATCTAATTTAATACCAAGAACAGCATTAGCATTAAGTTTTAAAGCGTTTTCTTGAAGTTTTTGAAAAGCTTCTTCTTTAACTGCGTAAATACTATCTTCAAGGTTTTTTTTATATTTTTTTACACTAAAACCAGAACCAAGACTTTTTTTATTGAATGCTAAACCAGTAACTAGTCCTTTATACTCTATTATTTTAAAACCTTCTATTGAATTTGTTGTAGTTAGTATTATAATTTATTTTGGTTTTTATTAGTTGATTAAATTTATATAATATTACAAATTAAAATAAAAAAAGCTTCAGTTTCCTGAAGCTTTACATTGTTTATTAAATTTATTATTATTTATCTGTAGCAACACTAACTGCTGTGCCTGTAATTGAAACCATAGCATAATTACTTGCAGACATTTCTATTTCTACTTTAATACCAACAACTGCGTTTGCACTTAATTTTTTTGCATTTTCTGCTAAATCTTGAAAGGCTTCTTCTTTAACTGCAGCAATACTTTCTTTTACTTTGGCGTAATATTTAGACATACTAAATCCAACAGATAATGTTTTATCGTTCATTGCTAATCCTGTTACAATACCTTTATATTCAATTATTCTAAAGCCTTCAATAGAATTTGTTGTTGTTAAAACCATAGTTTGTTTTATAAATTTATGAGATTATTTCGTGCTACGTAATGATATTAAGCTTCAGCTTTTCCTATTAATTCGAAATCTAAGTGACGTTTTACTAAATCGGCATTTTTAACCTTTACAATAACTTCATCACCAAGTTGATACATTGTTTTTGTTTTCTGTCCAATTAATGCAAATTGTTCTTTATCAAATTCGTAATAATCACCTTTAATATCTCGAGTTCTCACCATTCCTTCACATTTATTAGAAATAATTTCTATGTAAATTCCCCATTCAGTAGCTCCAGAAATAACACCTTTAAATTCTTCGTCTTGATGATCTTGCATAAAACGAATTTGCATGTATTTAGTAGAATCTCTTTCGGCTTTAGTTGCTAAATATTCCATGTTACTAGAATGCTTGCAACGTTCTTGATAAATGTCTGCATTTGCTGTTTTTTCGCCATCTAAATAACGTTGTAATAAACGATGTGCCATAACATCTGGATAACGACGAATAGGAGAGGTAAAGTGACTGTAATATTCGAAAGCTAAACCATAATGACCAATATTTTTGGTTGTATACTCTGCCTTAGACATTGTACGTATTGCTAAAGTATCTACTAAGTTCTGTTCTTTTTTGCCTTGTACATCGCTTAGTAACTTATTTAAAGATGATGCTATACCTTGTTTACTATTAAAATTAAGCTTGTGTCCAAACTTTGAAACAACGCCTTGTAAAGCCATTAATTTCTCTTCGTTTGGCTCATCGTGTACTCTGTAAACAAATGTTTTCTCAGGTTTTTGCTTTCCTATAAATTCTGAAACCTTTCGGTTTGCTAACAGCATAAATTCTTCAATAAGCTTATTAGCATCTTTACTTGTTTTAAAAAATACACCTACTGGATTTGAAGCTTCGTCTAAATCGAATTTCACTTCTACTTTATCAAAACTAATTGCTCCAGATTGCATACGTTTAGCACGCATGATTTTTGCAAGTTCATCCATTTTTAAAACAGCATCTGCTACTTTCTGGTCTGCTTTGTATTCTTTTCCTGTTAAAGAAACTTCGGTAGGAATAGTATTATTTTTATTTTCTATTATTGCTTGTGCTTCTTCGTATGCAAAACGTGCATCACTGTAAGTTACAGTTCTACCAAACCATTCGTTTAAAATTTCAGCTTTATTATTTAATTCAAAAACAGCAGAAAACGTATATTTTTCTTCATGTGGTCTTAAAGAACAAGCTCCATTACTTAGTATTTCTGGAAGCATTGGTACTACTCTGTCTACTAAATAAACAGAGGTTGCACGCTCATAAGCTTCATCGTCTAAAACGGTTCCTTCTTGTAAGTAATGCGATACATCTGCAATATGAATTCCTATTTCGTAATTACCGTTTTCTAAAACAGTAAATGATAAGGCATCATCAAAATCTTTAGCATCTTTTGGATCTATTGTAAAGGTTAAATCTTTACGCATATCGCGACGTTTTGCTATTTCTTCTGGCTTAATATTTAAGTCTATATTATTTGCGAAGTCTTCAACCTCTTTTGGGAATTCATAAGGCAAACCATAGTCTGCTAAAATAGCATGGATTTCTGTATTGTGTTCACCAGCTTTACCAAGTACTTTAATAACTTTTCCGTTTGGAGAATCGGACTTTTCTGGCCATTCTTCCATAGTAACTAATACTTTGTCACCATCTTCGGCTTTCATAGTTTTATTAATTGGTACAAAAATGTCTGTTTTCATTTTGTTACCATCAACTACTACAAAAGCAAAGTTTTTTCCTTTGTGAACTTGAATAATCCCAACATATTCCGTCTTTGCACGTTTAATTATATTGGTTATTTCACCTTCTAATTTACCGCGTTTTCTACGTTTGTAAATATATAATTCTACTTCGTCACCATTTAATGCTTTATTTACGTTGTTTGAAGCTATATAAATATCGTCTTCAAAAGCATCGCAAATAACATAACCGTTACCACGTTGGGCAGCATCAAAAATACCAGTATGGTATTCTGTATTGTTTATTATTTGAAACTTGCCACGATCGATTTCTTTTATTTCTTCTTTCGCTTTAAGTTCAGCTAATTTTTTTATAATCTGATTGCGACTACTAGCATCGTTAACGTCTAGTATAGCTGCAATTTGTTTATAGTTGAATGTTTTGTTTCTGTCTTTTTTTAAAATACTTAGAATTGTATTTGTAAGGTTGGAAATCTTGTTATGTGAAGGTTTCCTGTGTTTCTTTTTTGTCATTTAATTTGTAATCATATTGTGTCATTCAGAGTACAGCGAAGAATCTCATTTTTTATAGAGATTGCCACGCTTAGCACGCAATGACATCTATTATTTTAAACTTAATAAAAAGAGAAGATTGGTTATTAAGTATATGCAAAGCTACGTTTTTAATATTAAATCAATATTTATATAGTGTTAAGTTAAAGTAAACACTTATTCACATTTATAATATATACTATTATTATTTCTTTAAAATTTTTAAAAAAAATGGTGATTATTATTGCTTGTGAATAGCGGTATAACTTTATTAGTTTTTAATTGTGTAGGTTACTTTTCTCTTTCTATTAACACCTTATAAACAATTTAAAGTATTGGTTTTAAAGGTTATTACTTATACTATTAACAACTGTTTATAACCTAAGTTAACAGCTGATTTTTAATAAGTAATTTTATTTTTTGTGTTTGTATGTGCTCATTTTTGTCTTATAACTTACCAAAAAAAAGAGGTTAACTTTTTTGGTGGTTAACTTTAGGTTTTGGTTTGAAAAATTAACCGGATAAACCTAATAAAAGTTTTAAAAAACCGTGATTAGATATTAACAAGTAGTCATTATAAAAGTATACACTTATTAACAACAGTTTTAAACACTCTTTTTATGTTTAATTTATAAAACTATAATTTTTGAATAAGTTCCTATGTATTACTTATTAATAGTTGCAAGCAATTATTAACTTTGAAGTAAATAATAAGGTTTCCACTTTTATGGAAACGAAAAAAACTTTTTTAATGAAAATCTCTATAGGAAACGATCATGCAGGTACAGACTATAAATTTGCAATAGTTAAGCATTTAGAAGCAAAGGGAATTACAGTAATTAATCATGGAACAGATGCTAACGAAAGCGTTGATTATCCAGATTTTGTACATCCTGTAGCTTTGGATGTTGTAAACAATACAGTAGATTTTGGTATTCTTGTTTGTGGAAGTGCAAATGGTGTAGCTATGACAGCTAATAAACACCAAAACATAAGAGCAGGTATTTGTTGGACTAAAGAGATTACAGCATTAACCAGACAACATAATAACGCCAACGTTATGTGTATTCCTGCACGATACACAGCAGAAAAGCAAGCCATTGCTATGGTTGATGCTTTTTTAGAAACAAAATTTGAAGGTGGAAGACACCAAAACCGTGTCGATAAAATACCGTGTTAATAACTACAGTTTTAAGTAATGCTAGACATTAAAGTAAAAACATTTCAAGAATTAACAACGCAAGAGTTGTATAATTTACTTCAGTTAAGAAGTGAGGTTTTTGTTGTAGAACAAGATTGTGTATATCAAGATGTGGATGGTAAAGATGAAAAAGCACTACATGTAATTGGTTTTAAAAAGAATAAAATAGTTGCTTATACTCGCCTATTTAAACCAGGAGATTATTTCGATTTATCTAGTATTGGTAGAGTAGTGGTTGCAGAAAAAGAAAGAGAACATAAATATGGTTACTCTATAATGGAAGCTTCTATAAAAGCAATAGCAGTATATTATAAAACTGCAGATATAAAAATATCTGCTCAATGTTATTTAAAACGTTTTTATAATAATCTTAATTTTTTTGAAATAGGAGAGGAGTATCTAGAAGATGGAATTCCACATATAAGAATGATCCATAAGTAAAAAAAGCACTAAAAATTAATTACTTATAAAATAAATTAACATTATTAAGTTTTACCAACATAGGTAACTAAAATTTCTACTCTTCTATCGAATTCAGGTTCACCACCAAGCGGAAATTTTCTTCGTAAACCAATATATTTCATTCGTTTTTTATCTACACCTTTTCTTTCTAAATAATCGTAAATATATTTAGCTCTTGCAACAGATAAATTACGTTTTCTAGTTTTTTTATCTACGGCATCACGACTATTTTGTGTACAACACACGTGACCTTGAATAGTAAAATAAACATTTTTATTACTAAGCATTATTTTAGCTAGCTCTTCTAACGTTTTTTTAGAATCTGAGGTTACATAACTATAACTTGTTTTAAAATATATTTTATCTAAACGTATTTTATCACCTTTTTTTATGGTGCCTTTTTTAATGTCGTCTGTTGTTTTTTCTCTTGGTCCTTCATCTATTATAATATCTTCTTCACTACTACTAATAGTGTTTTCAATTGGTTTTTTTTCTATTTTTCTATTAACTATTATTTCTACTTTACGATTTAATCCTCTAATTTGGTGCACTTCCTCTTCGTTTAAAACTTTTAAAAGTATTTCACCTTTTCCATTAACATTGGTGATTAAATCAGGATCAATTCCATAACCAGCAAACATTTTTTTTATAGCATTTGCACGATTTTGGGAGAGTTCTAAATTGTATTCATTAGAGCCTCTATCGTCTGTAAAACCATATATTGAAACTTTTTCTACTGGAATAGTATCTAATTTAGATATAAAAAGCAGCAATCTATTTTCTTCGGTTAATGGCACAATATATTTGTCTGTATCAAAATAAACATCATGTGTAAACTGGTTTTGAGAAAACCCAAGTTGAGTTACAAATAATAGTATGGTAATTAAATATTTCATTTTAATAAATAGGATTTTAAAATACTTTTAATGTGTTTATAAATTGAATTAAACTAGTTTAAATAACGATTGTATTTTGTTGGGTTTGCTAATATTTGTGTAGCCTGTTTAATTTCTTCGTTATTAAGTTTATAGTAATCGTATAAACCTTCTCTGTAAACGTAACGTTTTATAATTTCGTCACTAAGCAAGCTCATAAGTTGTGATTTATTATCGTCGACAGCCTTTAATTTAGAATTGTTTAAATTTTTAATTAAAGTATTATAATCGCGTTGAATATCGTCGTCTAAATTTTCAGTCTTAGCAACTTCTAAGGCTTTTTTAAGAGACTTTTCGGTATCTGTTTCAAAAGAAAAATCCGAATCTTTTAAAAAACTTTTAAAGTCTTGAAAATCTGAATCTTTTAATGCCCAATTATTAATATCATCAATATTGGTATGGCTGTAATAGTATTTTGTAGCATAATCGAAAACACTTTGGTTACTTAAAATAGCTTTTGTAATAGCAGAGTTTTTAGAATATTCTAAAGCTTCATCTGGAAAAACACCTCCACCATCAAACACTTTTCTTCCGTTTTTGGTTTTAAAAACGTTGTAATCTTTTTGTTTAACGCGTACTGCATTTCCTTTATCATCTTTATTCCAGTAATCTAAAGCCTGAATACAACGACCAGAAGGTGTATAATATCTAGAGATAGTAACTTTTAATTGCGTGCCATAAGTTAATTTTTTAGGACGCTGCACTAAGCCTTTACCAAAGCTTCTAGAACCAACAACAACAGCTCTATCTAAATCTTGTAATGTTCCTGAAACAATTTCACTTGCAGAGGCACTACTACCATTTATTAATACCACTACTGGGATTTCGGTATCAATAGGATCTCTTTTTGTATAATAAGTTCTGTTATATTTTTTTACTTTAGATTTTGTAGTTACTACTAACTGGTTTTTTGGGACAAATAAGTTAACAATGTTAACGGCTTCGTTTAATAAGCCACCAGGATTTCCACGCAAGTCTATAATAATACTTGTTGCGCCTTGTGCCTTTAAATCTTTTAAAGCATAACCTGTTTGCTGAGACGCTTTTGCATTAAATTTTTTAAGTACAATGTAACCTGTAGTCTCATCAACCATAGAAAAGTGAGGTACAGCATCTATTTCAATTTCACTTCGTTTTACAGTTGTATTTGCTGTTTTGCCTTGTCTTACGTATGTAATTTGGGCAGAGGAGTTTGGAACACCTTTAAGTAGGTTTCCAGCATCATCTTTATAATCTGCAACAAGTTGACCATCAATTTTAATAATTTCGTCTCCAGCTTTTAAACCTGCTTTATCTGCAGGATAATCTTTATAAGGTTCTATAATTACTAATTTGTCTTTTAAAATCCTTACTTGTGCGCCAACTCCAGTATAATCTCCTGTTCTTTTTATTCTTGCAGCTTCTACATCTTGCTCGTTATAAAACTTAGTATATGGATCGAGTTCGTTTAGCATATTTTTAATAGCATTATCCATTAAATCACCAGGATTTGTTTCATCTACATAATTCATATTCAACTCTTTAAAAAGTGTCGTGAATATTTCAATTTGCTTAGCAATTTCGAAGAAATCGTTATTATAGGTCTTAAAAGCAGAGCCTGTAAGTAATATGGTAAGCGCTAAAACAGGTATAAGCACTCTTTTTTTAAGTATGTTTTTCATAGTTTAACTTTTAGAAATAGCGTCTGTAAATTTTGTTAATAAAGTCTTTGTTTTTGTGTTTATAAATTTAAAATCTGGCATATCTTTACCAATATATAAAATCATTAACGCATAATCGTTAACTTCATTATTAATTAACATGGTTTTATTTAATCTGTAAGCTTCACGAAGTAAGCGTTTTATACGAATTCTGTCCACAGCGCGCTTAAAATTTCGTTTACTAACCGAAACACCCACTTTTCGAGAATTGTTGTGTTTTAAATAAACTAACCGCAAAGGATATGCCGAAACCGATTTTCCCTCGAGAAATAATTGCTCGATGGTTTTTTGGCTTTTTAGTTTTTCGTGTTTGTTGTATGTTAGTTTCATTGTTTTTTCAAAGGTAGCAATGCTGTTGAAATAAAAAAATCTAAAAGCGTGACTTTGTTTTTTATTTAATAGCTTTTGTTTAGAAGTGATTTAGACTTTTTCCATTCGCTAAAAAATTATGCTTTTTCGTCCAATTTTTGTCTTTTTTACTTCGGTAACGATGCTATGCAGCTTAAAAAAGTTTTTAAATGATTAAAAAACCACTAATTTTCGCTTAAATGTTAAAAGTTTAAATTACTTCGTAATGTTTCATTAATATATATGACTTAATAAAAAAACAAAAAAATGTCGTTAACTAATTTATTAAAAGAACACGCAGACCAATCTGCAGCAAAATTTCCCGAAGAAGTAAAAGCTGTAATGCAAAAAGCTATAGAAAATTTAGAAGACTCTAAATTAACTGCTGAAGCATTAAAAACAGGAGATATTTTTCCAAGTTTTAATTTACCAAATGCAAAAGGTAACGTTATAAATTCTACTAAATTATTAGATCAAGGCGACTTAGTTGTAGCTTTTTATCGTGGAGGTTGGTGCCCTTATTGTAATATAGAATTAAAAGCTTTACAGAGTGTTTTACCTCAAATCAAGGAAAAAGGAGCGCAACTTATTGCTATAAGTCCAGAAAGCCCAGATAATTCTTTAACTACTCAAGAAAAAAACGAATTAAGTTTTGAAGTACTTACAGATAAGGATAATAACTTTTCTAGAGACTTAAATTTAGTTTATAAACTACCAGATAGTTTAATTGCTTTATATAATAAGTTTGGAATTAATTTAGAAAACAGTCAAGGCAATTCAAATTCAGAATTACCAATAGCTGCAACTTATGTTTTAGATTCTAACGGAAAAATTAAATATCATTTTCTTCAAGAAGATTATAAACTACGTGCAGATCCTTCAGACATATTAAAAGTGCTTTAAACGAAATAAAATAGAATAGAATAGAAAAACCTCATCTTTTAAGATGAGGTTTTTTTGTTTTAAGTAGTAAAACAATTACTTTTTATTATTTGTTTTATCAATATCTGCCATTAAATTTTTAGCATCTATTTCTACACTTTTTACTGCTTTTTTAGCTGTAAAAGAGTAAGTTAGGTGAGCCCAAGCCCAATCTGTAATAGTAGTAGCAGTTGTTGGTTTTTCACCACGCATCATTTGTAGTGGAATGTATATGCTTTCGGTAGAGCCATCAGTATAAGTAATTTCAAGATCTATAGGCATTGGCATTTCACCTATGCGCTCTAAAGTTACAGTATTACCATCTATACTTTTTACACTATAATCTATAGTGTTAGTAGTCATGGTCCAGTCTGTTAAATACCATTCTAATTCTAAGCCAGATACTTTTTCGGCAACACGAATAAAGTCGTTAGGTGTTGGATGTTTAAAAGACCAATCTTTAAAATATTGTTTTAAGGTTTTCTTTAAATTATCCTCACCTATAACATAGCCTAACTGAGTTAAAAA
Source organism: Lacinutrix sp. (assembly GCF_023299985.1). Taxonomy (GTDB): domain Bacteria; phylum Bacteroidota; class Bacteroidia; order Flavobacteriales; family Flavobacteriaceae; genus Lacinutrix. Next base: position 16,733 of record NZ_JALZVX010000207.1, read on the forward strand.
CACAGAGCCTTTATTATATGCCGTTATACCATATGCTCTATTACTCTCATAGCGATCTGCATGCGTTGTTTGTGGTTCTTCCTTACCAGATTTTGCTAAAAAGTTATAACCTCTATAGGCACTTGCAGCAGGATTATCTGCATTTTTTTTATTAATTAAGTCCATTGCATGGTCACTAATATAACTGGTGAAACCTTCGTCCATCCACTCGTGTTTACCTTCGTTAGTAGCTAATAAGAACTGGAACCAACTATGTGCTAATTCGTGAGCAGTAACACCCACTAAACTACCAAATTTACGTTTTCCAGTAATTAAAGTACACATAGCATACTCCATACCTCCATCACCACCTTGAATAACCGAGTATTGATCGTAAGGGTATTTACCAATATTTTCGCTAAAATATTGCATCATTTCAACCGTTTTAGGCTGAAGGTTTTTCCAGTTTTCTAAACTCTCTGCAGATAAATCTTTTTTATAATAAAAATGAAGCATTGGTCCATTAGGCACTTGCGTAGTATCGTGAATATAATCTGGATCTGCAGCCCAAGTAAAATCGTGAACGTTTGGCGCTTTAAAATGAAGCGTTTTTTTGTTTCCTTTTATTTCGGGATTTGGTTGAAGATAACCTGTACCACCAACAACATAATTTTTATCGATTGTTAATTTTAAATCAAAATCTCCCCAAACACCATGAAACTCTCTTCCAATGTATGGATAAGCATGCCATCCTTCAAAATCGTATTCAGATAGTTTAGGATACCATTGTGTCATCGATAATGCAACACCTTCTTTATTATTTCTCCCAGAACGACGAATTTGTACAGGCACTTGAGCATCAAAAACCATATCGAAAGTAACACTTTCTCCAGGTTGTATAGCTTTGTTTAAAGTTACCTCTAAAACAGTTCCAGCAGTAATGTGTTTTACACTTCCTCCATTTTGTTTTAAAGAGGTTACGTTTATGTAACCAATTTCGTTAGGCTTTAATGTACTAATCCTACTCTGTTTTTTACCATTAACTTCGGTTACCATTCTACCATCTGGATCTTCAATAGATTGTAATCTAGCATCCATTTCGCTTCCTGGTTGAAATGCATTAAAGTACAAATGATAAAAAACCTTGTCTAATACGTCTGGAGAATTATTAGTATAAACTAGCTTTTGTTTTCCTTGATATTGGTAATTATTAACATCCATATCTATCTCCATTTTGTAATCTACATGTTGTTGCCAATAGGTAGATTTTTGAGATGAAGAATTACTTGACGCAGTACTTTGAGAAGTACTCATTGGTGTAGAAGTAGTCGAAACACTTTTAGTTGAGTTACAACTCATTAAAAAAAGTGAAGCCGAAAGGCTAAAAAGAAGCGTTTTTTTCATTTTAAAAAATATTATTATCAATACAATATTAATCAAAATAAATTAATCAAAAATCTGGTTTTATGTTAAAGTGTCAAATTCTTGTGTAATGCTATAAAAAATGGAGCTTTAATCCTGTTTTCTCTTGTTCCTTTTCGAGATACTATCTGCCATAATTAATGCATTGTAAGCATTTACAATTTTACCAGATTTCGATAATTTATTAAAAGGTAAAGTGCTATTCTTGTTCTCTTTTGTGGGCATTTTTACAGGAAAAGTATATTCTATACCACTATCCATAATGATTTGTTTTACTTCAGTAGCTGTTAGGTTTGGATAATATGAAAATAACAATGCAGCAACTTTAGAGGTTACAGCTGAAGCTAATGATGTACCAGTATCGAATCTATAACTATTATCTGGAAAAGTTGTATAGATTTCTTCTGCTGGAGCAAAAACATCAACATTCATCGCTCCATAATTACTGTAATTATATTTTAAGTTTTCATTTGGGAAGCGTGTAGAACCTCCTACTTTCATGAAATTAGAGGCAAATTCATTCTCATTTGAATCTCTATCGTCAGGGTATAAAAAATCTATTAAACTATCCGTGTTTTTACAATAATTACCAGCAGCGGAAATAATAATAACATTATTTTTTTCAGCATATTTTATAGCATCATCTACCCATTCTTTATGAAGCGAATTCATTTTACCAAAACTCATATTAATTACTTTTGCACCATTATCAACTGCATAACGTATTGCAATTGCAATATCTTTATCATAAGAAGATCCATGTCCTATTATATTTAATGGCATAATTTTAATTTCAGGAGTGCCTTTAAGTATTACACCAGTTACAATGGTACCATGTGAGTATATATCAACGTTATTGTTTACCTTACCGTAACCATAGTTAATATCGTTAATATCATTAGGATTGTCTCCTAAAAATTCTCGCTCATTATATTCGATATTAAGTTGTTTCTGTAATAATTCGGCAGCATTTTTTTTTAGTGATTCTAGGTATTCATCAGTATACCCATTGGCAATAAACCCAGATAGAATTCGAATATTTTTATTTAAAACTGAGTCTTTTGGGTGCAGAGTTTTAAGGTTATCTAATACTTCTGTTGAGAATTTAATATCATTACTATAGTTAAAATATTTAATAATTGGTTCTTTAGCTTCGTTTTTCCATTTAGAAACATTATTTGCATATTCTATTTCTTCAGGAACAGATTTAATTTTTCGACTTAACTTGGATTTTGAATAGTTATACTTAATAAAATTTAAAGAGTCTTTTAAAGCAATGTCATTCATCTCTTTATCTATAAATACACTATCATAAGCTTTTACCATTCTTACGTAATCATAGTGTGCATATATTTATTATCAACACCATCTTTATTACCTAAAAAGTCCCAACCATTTATATCGTCTATATAACCGTTTTCATCATCGTCTATATTATTATTTGGAATTTCATTAGTATTTATCCAGATATTTTGTTTTAAATCCTTGTGATTAATATCGACAACTTGATCAATTACAGCTACAATAACCTCATCGCTTTTTTTATTTTTTAAAATAGTATTATATGCTTTAATTAAGCTAATACCAGGAATGCTATCATCTAAGATATCTTTATTTTGCCATGTTGTTTTATCTATTAAACTGTCTTGAATGACAAATGGTTTGGATACTTTAATTATGATAGGCTTGTATTGCTCGCTTTTTTTGCATTGAAAAAAACAAAACGGAATTAATATAAATAGGTACTTGTAAAATGAAGGATGAGTTTTAATCACGTTTTCTTTTGTTAGATTTTGATACGCTATCTGCCATAATTAAGGCATTATAAGCATTTACAATTTTACCAGATTTAGACAACTCATTAAAAGGAGTCATTTTATTTTTATCTTCTTTGGTTGGTGTCTTTACAGGAAACGTATATTCCACTCCAGAATCCATAATAATATGTTTTACTTGTGAAGCAGTAAGGTTTGGATAGTAAGAGAAGATTAAGGCTGCTAAACCTGAAGTAACTGCAGCAGATAGTGAGGTGCCACCATCTGAGCGGTATTTGTTGTATGGAATAGCGGTTTGTAAGTCCTGACCAGGAGCAAAAACATCTACAATTTTTTTACCATAGTTTGAAAAACCTACTTTTAAATTTTCATTAGCTTGATAAGACGAAGCGCTAACTAATAAAAAGTTGTCAACGATTTCTTCTCCGTTATCTATATAATCTCTAGGATAACCATCATTATCATGCACTAAATTTAAATTACTATTTCCAGAAGCTTTAACTATTAATACATTTTTCTTTTCTGCATATTTAATCGCATCTAAAACCCATTCATTATGAATCGAAAAGTGTTTCTCAAAACTCATATTTATAACTTTAGAACCATTGTTTACAGCGTAACGAATAGCAAGAGCTAAATCCTTATCGTGGTAGTTTCCAGTTGGAGAAGTAGAAATAGGTAATAATTTAACTTGTTTATTATCATTTTTAAATAAATCTGCAATTATACTAGAAACTCGAGTGCCATGATCAAATCGTTTTACAAGGCTATGAATATTATTATTACCATAAATACTGTCATTTAAATCATAAGGATTGTCTCCAACCAATGTTCGTTCGTTAAAATCAATATTTAATAATTTATTTAACTTATTTTTATAAAAACTATTGACAGAAACTATCATTTCGTCCGTTTCTTTCCATTTAATAACCTCTGCTATTTCCTTTACATGAGGAGCTAAACCTTTATATCTTGTAGTGTCAATTTTATTTAAAACATCATAAGTATATTTAAAGTCAGGAAAATAAGAGTGTAAAGCTTTTTTAGCATCAAAATATTTTTTTCTTAGCTTATTAGAATATTCTAATCGTTTTTTTGCAACAACAAGTTCAGAACTTAATTTGTTTTTAGCTTTTAAAAAAATATTGAAAGCAGTAGTGTCAGTGGTATTTATATCGTCTATAGATATATCATTAAAACGCCCTTCGTAATAACGAATTAAACGTACATATTCATAATTTGCATAAATTACATTTTCGCTTTCTGCATTACCAATAAAATTCCAGCCATAAATATCATCAACAAACCCATTACCATCATCGTCTTTATAGTTTAAGGTTTCATTTGGGTTTTCCCAAATAAAACCTTTTAAAGCCTCATGGTTAATGTCAAATTTACTATCAATAACAGCAACTATAACTTCTTCTGCCTTTTTGTTTTTTAATATTGTGTTCTTTGCCTTAAAAAAACTTAAACCAGGAATAGAGTCGTCAATGATATCTTTGTATAACCAATTAGAATCACTTTCAACATTATCAATTCTAGGAATTGATTCACTTATTTTTATCTTCCTATATTCGAATTGAGTACTTTTTTTACAATGAAATAAACTAAAGAACGATAATAAAATAATTAAGTGTCTGTTCATGGTTTAATATAAAACTTTTATTTGTGAAGATTATTGGTTTACTTTAATGATACCTATCCACCTACTTGGCAATCTCTAGTTGACATAAAACTAGTTAAGTCACCATCAGTATCCCCATTAGTATCTCCATTAGTATCTCCATTTCCAGCACCACCATTAATTTTAGTTAATAGACTTAAATCTATTATTTCCATTTTTGTAAAATCTAAAGTTTTTTTAATGTTTTTCATTTTGTTTTAATTTATTGAGTTATAAGTATTGATTCAAATAACTTAATTATAAACCTCATACACAACCTGTAATGCATTAAATATATCGAAATTCATGAATCTAGACTTACTTTGTTTTAAAATACCATTAAAATACTTTTACTTTACAAATGGAAAGAAACTAGTATTGTGTTTCTATAACATT
>NZ_JALZVX010000208.1 GCF_023299985.1 Lacinutrix sp.
CTTTATTATTGTATTCTGAAACGCCAGAATCAACACGATAATCCCAACCGTGAACACCACAAATTAGGTTATGACCATCTACGTGACCGTCTGACATTAAAGCGCCTCTGTGTAAACACCTTCCGTAAAGTACAGAAATGTCATCATCAAATTTCACAATAACTAAATCTAATCCGTTTACAAGTGCGTGTTCTGGTTCCTTATTTTCTAATTTGCTTACTTGAGCAATTACTATTGGTTTTTTCATATAACTATACTTTATATTATTTTTTTATTTAAAAAGCGAAGCCTAACACAAATGCAATTCTTCCACCATCACTACTTCCGTAATATCCTAAATTAGCTGTAAATGTATCCAATCCACTAATCCAGAAAGAACCACCAACATTGTTATGCCATTTGTCTGAATTATCATCATCTAACCAAACACGACCATAATCGAAACCTCCTGTTACTCCATATTTAAGAGGAATAAAAGTGCTCTTAAATTTACCTAAACTTAATCTTAAATCGGTAGTATGGAATACAGAATATTTACCTAAAAAACGTTCTTTTCTAAATCCACGTAAATTATCACCACCACCTAATTGTGCTGCGTGATACAATTCAAAATCATCTCCAAGAATAGCTTCTCCTCCTATTTTAGTTGCTAACACTAAACTAGCGCTTCTATTTAACCTATGATCTATTGCTATATATGGTTTAACATAACCAAAATTATTATCTATATCTACTCCATTTATATCTCCTGTTACATTTGTTTTATAACCAGCTGTAATACCTAAATCTAGTCCCATAGTTGGAAAAGATCCATCATCTTTATTCTTAAAACTGTAATTTACCTCTGCTCCAACATAGGTTTGTTCTTCAAAAACAGAATTATCTGAAGATAAGGCAAGATTTACAAATCTATCTAACTCTTCTGTATCCACTTCAAAAGATTCTATTAAAGGCTTAAAGTAAAAAGAACCTCCATCTCTACCTCTCCATACTAAAGAAATAGCAGCGCTCCATTCTCTAATGCTTACACGATTAAAATCTATTTCTACTTCATCACTATTGTATTGGGTATCATTTCCAAAACCAAAGAAATTTTGCGCAAAGTTTGGACTCGTATATTTTCCTTCTACTGCAAAATTCCAGTTATGAAAGATATTTGAAAACTCTCCTTTATATGATAAATCGTAACCTGAGTTACCAGTGTAATATGAAGCACTTACAGAATGTTTTGTTGTAAACGGATTACGTTGAATACCATAGGTTGTAAAATTATTTGTAACACCTATTTGAAAACCATCATCTGGGTTTGCGCCAATAAGTGGTATAATTTGATTGGTTCTATGTTTTGTTTTTTTATAGTCGTAATTATTAATTTCATAATCATCTACCAACCATTTCTTAGAACGACTATTTATAATGGTGTTGTCTTTACCTTTATAATCGTAAATTTTAACTTTTTTGGTATTCTCGAAATTATAAGTGTCATTTTTCTTTCCACCTATTACTTTAATTTTAATAAAATCGTCTCCTTCACCAGTAACATTAAAAGTGTCTTTTCCATCTAAACCATAAATCCAAATTTCTTTAGTTTCATCTTTAGTAAATGTTCTATTAAACACATCAAGATCTTTTCTATAAGCAGTAATAGTCGTTTTCCCATCTGCATGTCTTACAATATCAAACTTATCTGATTTTTGAGTTCCTGTAATAACTTCGTGTTCATTTACATACTCGTAATAAGCTTTTGCTATATCTACAATATTAGCACGTCTTCCTTTTAATTTCTCCTTAATTTCTTCAATAGTTTGTCCTTTAATTTCTTCAGGAATGTTTGTAAAAGCAGCTTCTATAATTTCGTCTGTTATACCAGTTTGTAGTGCTTTTGCTTCTCTTTCCCAATCTTCCCAATTAGACATATTAATAAAAGTCATATCTAAAGGATAAGGCTCAAAATTAAACCACTTAGGGCTTGGCAACTCTGCATCAAACGGTTGCATCATACGTAAATTAGGTACTGCAAAACGTAAAAAACTTAATGCGCCTCCATCAAAAAGTGAGAATGCTTGATCTCTATCTCTAGGAATAGGTTTGCAAATCTCTGTACCATCTGCTTTTTCAAAAACAGCCCAACGCCATTGATCTTGGTGTCTGTCCCAATCTCCAATAAGCATATCGAAAAGTCTTGCTCTAATGTAAGAAGACTCATCTACTAAAGATTTACCTGATTTATTTATTTCTTGTAATACATCACTGGTGCTTAAAATGTCTTTAGGTTTACCAAAACTAGCTAAATCTTTATGATTTGATTCTACACGCTCTTCCATAAGATAAAGTTCGTCTCCATAATCATCATTAAAAACACCTAAAGCTTCTTGTTTAGGAATATAATATAATTCTGGATTTGTATGAAAAACATCTACTGCATCTGCTAAAGCACCAATAGCAGTAGGCGTATATGGATGTGCTGTTGTATAAAAATCTGACAAAAAGCTATCCGCAAAACTACCATCTAAGTCCTCTTCTACATATTTATCTTGAAATGCTGTAGATTGTAAAAATTGAATAGCACTTTTTCTAAGTGCTCTCATTACAAATTGCCTACCGTCTTTAGTCTCTAATCTTAAAGATTTAGATTGGTGACCACCACCACGTCTTACAGGAGTTAGACCTCCTTTTAAAGTATCTATAAATGCTACTTTTGCTTTTACTTGTTTACTATAGAATTCTCTATAATGTTTTCCCCAAAAACGTTTATAAGCTGCACTTTTATCTGTTTCTTCAGATGAATATACTGAAGAACTAAATGTTTTACCGTAGCTATTTCTAGCTTTATAATTAGCAGGTATTTCTTCTTTAACAGGCACAATAACTTGAGTTGTATAAGGTGCTTCTATACCTTGAAAAGTTACACTAACAGCTCCTCCTTTGTAAAGGTCTATACGTGCATAACCGTTTTTGGTTGAGGCAAAATCCTCATCGTTTTCACAGGTTGCTTTTTTAGTTTTACCAGCAGCTCCACTTATAATTTGTGGTATTCCATTTCTGATAATGTACTGTATGTTTTTATCGTGACCAGAAACAAAGAATATGTCTCCAGTTTGACGTGCTAACGTAATTATACGATTTCTAAATTTTGAATTTTGTTTGTTTTGAAAATTATTTATAGATGCACCTCCAGTTCTTGCAAGTAATCCTTCATTTGTATTAGAAAACACAGGATGATGAGAAGCTACCATAATGGTTTTACCTTGAGATTTTTTAAGTATACTTTCAAACTCCAAGAAAAAATCTGTTCTGTTTTTAATATCACAATCTTCATTAAGGTAAATATGGTCATTCCAATTTTCAAGATACCATTGCGAGTCGATAGTAATTAATACAACATCGTTGGTTAAATCTTTTTTCTTTATCGGACAACCATCGTTTGGATAAAATTTAGCATCGCTATTTTTTTGAATAAATTTCTCTAATTTTCTAACACCTCTGTGTCCATTATTAGCCCATTCATTCTGTCCAGGCGTAAAATAAACATCGCCTTTAAATGTTTTAATAGTTTCTAATTGAGCTTTTACTGAAGCATTATTATCTTCAAAATATCCTTCTTTTGACACAGTATTACCCAATACCAGCAATTTAGAGTTTTGAAGCGTTTTAGATTCGTCTTTAATTTTAGTTAGTACAGAATTATCATCTGTTGTTCCTGTATTAGCTGTAACAAAAACAGAAGTTTCTAATTGTTGAGCAGCTGTAGAAAAACTAACGAGCGTTAGCATAATTAATATGCTTGTTCTTAGTGGTTTTAAAATATTCATGGTTGTTTAAGATTGTTGAATTATTTACTGTTATTTAGTTTTTGATAATAAATTTTTAAAATAATTAAGCTACTAAAAAGTAATAAAGAATAGTAGCACATAGGTGTTCCAGATGTTGTTTTTGGACATTCAGCATGTTCTGTATATTGCATAATAGATGCTACTAAAGCAATACTACCTGCTAGACCTGTAAATAAAAAATACAAGACATTCCACTTTTTTAATACATGAGATATTAGTGGTACGATAAAACAAATTAAGATAACCAAACACATTGGTATATGCATTATTTTTGGACAACCTTCACCTGTTTTAAATTCTTCTATAACTAATCCTCCTGCACCAAATACTCCTAGAATTAGGATAAATAGAATACTAAAATATATGAATTTTTTTATCATTAATTTTTATTTCTAATTATACAAATAGAATATCTTATCCTTTTACAGTATTCTTAAACTTAGCTTTTTTTTTATATACATTACAGTAAAATTCTGTATAAATGCATACTATAAAAACTATGCAATTTTATTATCTGTAGATTTTTACGCAAGCTACTTCCTTATATTAATTTAGTAAAGCTTATTTTTTTAAATAGTTACTTTAAGCGACAAACTAAATAGGTTTATTTATTACTATATAAAAACTTATAATTCCTCACTAACATATATTATTAACTTAGCTTTAATACTATTCATAACAATATTATATTTAGATATTTATCAGAAAACAAAAACAACTGCAATTAACTTATATAGAATTAATCTCTTATGCAATCATTAAAAATCAATAATATTTCACACATTAAATATGAGTTGATTTTTAGAATAACTAATTTAAATTTTTCACTTCTACTATTTTATTTCTTCAGAAGTTTCATCGTTGGCTGTTTTATTAGTTGTTTTATGTTTTTCAACTTCTGTTTTTAAATCGATAATGGTATTAATTTTTGGGTTGTCTATGCTAATTTCTTTATCGTTAGCTAACGTCACTTTAATATTTAAAACTGTAGATTCCTCGCCTAATCCAAATTGTAATAATGCAGTTTGATCACTAGCTAAGCCTTCTCCAGTTACTAGCCACTCTGTTAATTTTTTTGTAGGTGTAGTTACAGTTACTTTTGCTCCTTGCACGTTAACAGATTCTCCTAAATCTACTTGTAGATAGTTGTTAGTTCCTCCTTTATTTATGTATGCTAAAGATGGTGTGTCTATATTTACCCAAATCATATCCAAGTAACCGTCTTTATTAAAATCACTAACTAAAGAAGTGATTGCAAAATGAGGGTTAACAACTCCACTTTTTTCTTCGGTAGGCGCAAAAGTTCCATCTTCTTTTTGCACTAAGAATCTACTTTTTAATCGAAATAATTTATTAGGTGCTAGATCTACATAATTTTCGGCTACCATTAAATCTTGTAAACCATCATTGTTCATATCTGCAAAGGTACAGCCCCAAGAAAA
>NZ_JALZVX010000209.1 GCF_023299985.1 Lacinutrix sp.
TTGTACAATAACCACTTTATTTTTAAATCTATCATCTGTTAATGATACTTGGTTTCCGTTTGCATCCGGAAATGTAAACGCTAAACTATCATAACCTTCGTTTAAATAGGTTAACGCGTTTGCGCTTGGCAACTTATAATTAGCATTGCGCTTCGCAGTAAAAGGTTCTTTCCAGTGGTTCCCGGAGAAAAAGGTTCCGTTAATGGTAGAGTCTGTTACTTTTCCAGTAAATAGAAAAGCATGTGCTCCATCGAAGGTTGACAGTTTTAAATCGGTTCCATTTACAACACCTTCAAGAAAACGGTAGTCTCCAGTTTCGGTTAAAAAAGTTCCAGTTACTTGGTTTCCGTTTTGTTTAAAAACACCTTTTGCTATGTATTTATCTTCTGCAGTATCTGGACTAAATAGTGTTTCCCAGTTTCCTGTAATGTTTGCTTCTGCTTTAGCTTCAACGTTAAAACGTGTTTTACTTTTTTTAGCTGTAAAAGGCACTACTCTACCTTTACCTTCTATTATAAAATTTCCATTAAGTGTTTGGTTTTCAATTTTTGCTGCTAAAAGCGCTTCAAAAACTGGCATGTTTATAAATACAGAGTCATTTCTGTATTCAATTTCATTAACCTCTATTTTTTCTTCAGCATTAAAAACAGTTAAATTATTAGCATCTTTTACTTTAAAAGTAAATGGCAATACTTCGGTTTTACTTATTTGCAACTCTGCTCTGTAATCACCAAATGCAAGAAATTCTTGTGTGCTTTTCTCTTGACAAGAAAATAATAAAGCGACTAGTAATAGAGTAATTATATATTTCATTTTGTACAATTTTATTTTGAAGTAGTCGAAATAACGACAATTTACTCACAAAAAAAAGACATTGCCTAAACAATGCCTTTTAACTTTTATAAAAAATTAGAAAATTACTCTTTTACTTCTTCAAGCTCAGTTAATTTTTTTGACTTTTTTTCAATCATTTCTTTACTTCTTTGTATAGATTTTTCATGTTTAGCTAACTTCTCTTCAACTCTTTTAAATTTTGCTTCACGTTGCGTAATTTGCTCTTCTGTTAACTTACCTTCAGCTTTTTGCTTTTCAAAACGTTCTTTAGCAACCGTAAGTTTATCTTTACCACTAGCTACCAAACGATTACTTTTTTCAAAACTATTTTTACTTTTAGCTACTCTTGCTTTAACAGCTTCTAAACGTTCTTTTTTATACTCACTTTTATCGCCTTTAAAAGCTTCACGTTTTACCTTAAGCGCTTCACGCTTTTCTTTAACAACATCACGCTTAGCTTTCATTTCTGCTATGATTCCTACTTTTTCTTCGTCAGATGCATTTTCAAGCTTCTGTTTCATTCCTTCTTTTTCTGCTTTTAGCTCGTCTCGTTTTCCCTTTAACTCTGCTCTTTCTTCCTTTAATCCTTCGTGACTTTCTTTAAGACCTTCTCTTTTGGCTTTCATTTCGGCTTTTTTCTCTTGCACTTCCGTTTTAAGCTCGTCTCTTTTACCTTTCAATTCTTGTTTCTTCTCCTGCATTTCGGCTTTAAGGTTTTCCTTTTTGGCCTTCATTTCTGCTTTTCGTGCTTTTTTATCACCTTTAACCTTTCCTTCTATTTTATCTTTAATTACTTCTTGTGCTAAAACAGACTGTGGAGTAGCAAACATAAATAGCCCTAAGGATACTAATACTATTTTTAAATATTTCATTTTAATTGTTGTCTTTTAATTCTTAATTCAATTCTTCTAATGCTTTTTCTAAATCTTTTGCTTCTTGCTCTAGATCGTTAACAATACTATCTGTTTCTATTTCGATAGTTTCTATTTGCTCTGTAGCTTCTAGAGTGGCTTCTTCTCCTTTTGTATCTCTACAAGAAGACACTGACAATAAGACTACCAATAGTAGTATGCTAAAAATTGTTTTCATTTGGTTGAGGTTTAATAATTTATATTTATCAAGATATAAAATTTATTAGAAGTTTAGGTTTACAGCATCTAAAAAACAGACTAAAGGGACTAAGTAACCTTTTTAACAGATTAACAACCTTATTTCTTGAAATTATTAAATAATCTAGCAAACAGTTTGGTTTTAAAAATGTAATAAAAGCTGATATTAAAATCTAAAAAGCTGCTAAGTATTGTTATATTTGTGCTCTTAAATCGTGTTATAAATGAAGATTTCTTACAACTGGTTAAAACAGTTTATAAAAACAGATTGGTCACCAGAACAAACTAGCGAACTACTTACAGACTTAGGTCTGGAGGTTGAAGGTTTAAACACTTACCAAAGCGTTAAAGGTGGTTTAGAAGGTGTTGTAGTTGGAGAAGTTTTAACCTGTGTGCAACATAGCAATGCAGACAAGCTAAAAGTTACCACTGTAAATATTGGCACAGAAACGCCTGTGCAAATTGTTTGTGGCGCACCAAATGTAGCTGCTGGACAAAAAGTACCTATTGCTACTATTGGTACAACTTTATATACCGAAGAAGGTGAAGCTTGGACTATTAAAAAAGGTAAAATACGTGGTGAGGAAAGCTTTGGAATGATTTGCGCTGAAGACGAATTAGGATTAGGAAAATCTCACGATGGTATTATGGTTTTACCAACAGATACTATTATTGGAACTCCTTGTGCCGATTTATTTAAAATTGAAAATGATCAGGTTTTTGAAATTGGTTTAACACCAAATAGAGCTGATGCTATGAGCCATTTTGGTACTGCTCGCGATTTAAAAGCTGGTTTACAACATAAAGACATTAACCTTGAATTAATAACACCTTCTGTTAGTGCTTTTCACGTAGATAGTCGCTCACTTAAAGTTGATGTTGAAGTAATGAACAAAGAATTAGCACCAAGATATTGTGGTGTTACTATTTCTGGAGTTAAAGTTGCCGAGTCGCCTTCTTGGATGCAGCACAGATTAAAAGCTATTGGCTTATCGCCAATAAACAATATTGTAGATGCAACTAATTATGTCTTGCATGAATTAGGGCAGCCACTTCATGCTTTTGATGCTAATAAAATTACAGGTAATAAAATTGAGGTAAAAACAGTAGCAAAAGGCACAAAATTTACCACTTTAGATGGCGTTGAACGCGAATTACATGAAGATGACTTAATGATTTGTGATGCCGAAAAACCACTTTGTATTGCAGGTGTTTTTGGTGGATTAGACTCTGGTGTGTCTGAGAATACAAATGCCATTTTCTTAGAAAGTGCTTATTTTAATCCTGTAAGTGTTAGAAAAACAGCTAAGCGTCATGCTTTAAATACTGATGCTTCTTTTAGGTTTGAACGTGGTATAGACCCAAACATTACAGAGTACGCGCTAAAACGCGCTGCAATTTTAATTAAAGAAGTTGCTGGTGGAGAAATTACAAGCGATATTTCTGATGCGTATTCTACCAAAATTGAAGACTTTCAAGTACATATTACATTCGATAAAGTAACAAAACTTATTGGACAAGAAATCCCGAAAGAAACAATAAAAAGTATTTTATCTTCTCTAGAAATTAAAGTAAATAATGTTACAGAAACTGGTTTAGGTTTAACTATTCCTGCTTACAGAAACGATGTACAACGTGAAGCTGATGTTATAGAAGAAATCTTACGTGTTTATGGTTACAATAACATTAAAACTACGACAAAACTTAACGCTTCTATTTCAAATTCTTCAAAATTTGAAGATCATAAACTACAGAATGTTGTAGGTAACCAATTAGTTTCTCAAGGTTTTTATGAGATTATGGCAAATTCGCTAACCACACCTAATTATATTACGCTTAGCGAGCAACTTAAAGAAGAACATAACATTACAATGCTAAACCCATTAAGTAACGATTTATCGGTTATGAGACAGTCGTTATTATTCTCTGGTTTAGAAGCTGTGTCTTATAACGTAAATAGAAGGCGTAGTGATTTAAAGTTTTTTGAATTTGGAAAAACATACCACGATTATAATAGTAAACGTGAAGAATACAAGCACCTTACTTTATTTATAACTGGAAATAAAACGCAAGAGAGTTGGACGTCTCCTCAACAAAAAGGAGATTTTTATTTATTAAAAGGAACTGTTGAGTCTGCTCTAGCGCGTTTAGGTATTACTCGCTACAGAGCAACACCTGTGAAAAACGATGTGTTTTCTGAAGGCATACAATACAGTCAAGGACAAACAGTTTTAGTAGATTTTGGTATTATAAAGAGTAAAATTACTAAACATTTTGACGTTACTCAAGATGTGTTTTTTGCCGATTTTAATTGGGATAATATTATTGAAGTTGCAAAACGTAATAAAATTAAGTTTACAGCCATACAAAAATATCCAGAAGTACGAAGAGATTTTGCTTTATTATTAGATGATAAAATAACGTTTGAAAACATACACACCATTGCAAAACAAACGGAAAAACAACTACTTAAAAACGTAAATCTCTTTGATGTTTACCAAGGTAAAAACTTACCAAATGGCAAAAAGAGTTATGCTGTAAGTTTTATGTTTCAAGATGAACATAAAACACTTACAGACAAAGTGATAGACAAAATAATGAATAAGCTTCAAAATAATTTTGAAAGTAAATTAGGAGCTGAATTAAGATAAATTATTATGGCGTTTTATAAGAAAATATTTTTTGTAGTTATTTTACTCTTTGTTTTTAAAGCTAGTGCTCAAGGCATTGAGACTAAAAAATCAAAAGATACTTCGTCCATAAAACAATTATTCCTACATGATGCTAAACAAGCTGTTCTAGGAGTAAAACACTCTTTCACAAGACCTTTTCATTGGCAAAAAAAAGATTTTACAACTTTGGGAACTGTATTATTTAGCGCTGCTGCTCTATACACAGTAGATGATGAAACAAGCGCTTATTTTGTGCGCCAAAAACCACCAGAAATTTTTCAAGAAGTAGGGACTCGTTTTGGTAGTCCTCAAGTATATTTTATTGCTAATGCCAGTCTCTATGGCTATGGTTTATTTACCAAAAATGAAAATTTAAGAAAATTAAGTGTTTTAATTATTGCATCCTCTTTTACCACAGGTGTAATACAAAGTGTTAGTAAAACTGCTTTTGGTCGCGCTCGACCACTAAACGGCTTTAAAAGTAATGAGTTTAGGTTTTGGTCTCAAGAAGCAGAATTTCATTCGTTTCCTTCTGGACATACTGTTTTATCTGTTACAATGGCACATGCTATAGCAAAACAGTTTGATAACACTTGGTCTAAAATTGCTGTTTACTCTTTAGGATCTATTGCTCCTGTCTCTAGATTATTTGCAGGTAAACATTGGCTAACAGATGTTGGAATTGGAGCTGTATTAAGTATTGTAGTTGTAGACAGTATAGATAAGTTTTTATTTAATTCTAATGCTTATAATTACAAAAAAGAGAAAAACATTTCATGGAACGTTACTTTTTCAGGTAACCAAATAGGGTTTACTGGAACTTTTTAATAAATTAATAAACAAAAAAAGATTAAATGATCCTCTTTTTTTGTTTATTAGCCAATACAATTTTTAATTAAACTATGCAACCTCAACAAAAAAGCATTTGGAGTTTAGTCGCAGGAATAGCCTTTTTAGGTATAGGTTCTTACAGAATTTATAATCACTTTTTTAGTGACAGTATTAGCTATGGTAACTTTAGGTTAATACTTGCTGTTGCATTTATTGGGTATGGTGCTTACCGTATTTACAATTACCTTAGTGCAGAATAAGATTAATTAATCGGTTTCTTCTTCTATTTCAATTCCATCAACTCTCTCAAACCTTAATTCGTTATCGCTATCTGATTTGGTAGCTCTAGAGTTTATTAGGTTATTATCTTTTTCTTGACCATAGAAACTAAGTAACAAGTCTTCATTTGCATATTTACCAACTAAATTTGAACCATAAGGTGTTTTTAACCAAAAGCATATTCCAGTTTCCATCTACAGCAATATAATGCTCTGTAAGCGATGTATAATCTAAACTCTCAAGACATTCTTCTACAGAATAAACCAACTCTTTACGAGAGGATTTTACAATTTTTTTCATGTCAGACACTTTTAGAATCAGCATTAATTTATTATTCTTTATTGTTGCTGCATATTTAATTTTTTTAGTATCAATACCTTCTATCAATAAATTAACACACTGCTGTACTTGAAAAGAGATAGAATCTGTTTCAAAAGATAAATTTGAAGTTACTCGTTCTTTATCAACTTTTAATTGTTCTTTTCTAATATCGTTTACAGCATCTATTGTATCTCCACCAAATATAGTAGCAATTGTTCCTGAGATTAAGGATAATAAAACAAAGGCAGCAATAATTAAGCAACCGCAACCATGTCATATTGGACGTTTAGATTGGTTAATACTGTCTTCCTTTTCAAGACTTCTAAGCATTTGATCTGTAAACTCATTTTTAGTATACGTTTTTTTACAGTGAGAACATTCGGCAACTCTAGATTTACTTATTGGAAATATTGGAATCCAGAAAAAGTGCGCGTAGCTACCAAAAGTAGCAGAGATAAAAGAATCTAGCGTTTGGCAATGTGGACAAGTAGTATTATTTAACCGTCTTTGTCCAATAGGATTTGAGTGGGTTTCAAAGAAAAAAATCATAGTTATTTGTTCTCTTCAAAAATAAATAAAATCTAACTATAATTTTTTTGCTAAAAGACAAAAACAACGGTATCCTTATATTATTAAAAATGTAACACTTAAAAAGTTAATTATAAGGCTCTTAAAATAAACTTAAAGTTGATTTTTTTTGTGAGATTATACTTTTTATTTCGTATATTTAAGTATAAGATTTTTAAAACAAATAGCTATGTCAGACACTAAATACATTAAGATTTACACAGGTAATACTATAATAATTCAGGTAATAAAACTGCGTCTTGAAGATGCTGGAATTAATCCTATAATTAAAGACGAAACAGAATCTGGACGCTTAGCTGGTTTTGGAACTGCATTACCTTCTTTACCAGAAATTTATGTTCACGAAAGCGAAACAGATAAAGCAGTGCGAATTGTAGAAACGGTTCGCGGTGAAATGGATTCAGGAAGGTTTGCTTGATTTTAAGTATTTTTATTATTTTTAAAATTTAAATAGACGCATGGAATATTTTAACTTTGATGATCTCATAACAATTCTCAGTACAATACTAATAACAATTCTCTCATTACTAACTTTGAGTTTATATAAGAACAATAATATTAGGTTAAAATCTAACAACGTACTGCACAAAAAGAATAGCGAATTGATGATTGCTAAAGAAAAAGCAGAAATAGCAATTAAAAATATTTCTGAAAAATTGAATCGATATACCTTTTTAAAACTTGATGATTTTGTGAAAAATGCTGTAATTCAATACCTATCGTATTTTTCTAGCTTTGTATCTGAGAGTAGAAAAACTTCAATTAAATTGAATATTGAAGAGGTTGATGAGGGAATAAATATTTCATTTGATTCTTCAGATGATATAGATGAATTAACGTTAAAGGATTGGTTTGATGACTATATAGATTTCTTGTATAATAAAGATGAAGTTATAACTATTGATACAGATAAATCTGTTACAAGTGATGAATCTGATATAATCATTCTAAAGTTGAAAAATCAAATAAATAACTTCAATAGACAGATTGATATAGCCAAAGTAGAAAATTCATTTCTCAAAGATGAAGTCAAGTATTTAAGGAATGTTACTAATCTTTTGAGTGCAAAAAGTAATCAATTTTTTATTTCTTCCACAAATCAAGACTCTGTTTCTAATAATCAAAATTATTATTCAAATGGTAGTCAATTTATTGGTAATACAATTAATGACGCAATAAATATTTCAAATGTTGATGAAAGGCTTTTGACTTTGATTTCAGATTTTTCTAGAAATGAAAAAGAGAAAAACCAATTATATGAGTCTTTTAACAAAGTTAAAGACAATACAACTAATGAAAAAGAAAAGAAAAAATCTGGCTCATACATAAAGAAATTTCTTGAGTCTGTATCTTCAGAGACAGCTAAAGAGTTGATTAGTTATATTACAGAAAATGCTTCAGGTTGGATGAAATATATCGATTTTATATAAAAAACTCCCAAATCACTTTAGGAGTTTTTTATTTCTAACTTCTAAAGCTATATCGCGTAATAATATCTTTTAGTTTTAGTTTAAGGTCTTCTCCTGTATCGAAAACCATTTGCTCGTTACTTGGAAAACGTAGTCTTCTGTTTTTTAGAACCACTCTATCTTCTGTAGTTAAAGCTCTTTTATCTCCTTTTACAGTTGCATAAAAGTTATCGAAAACAAACTCGCTATCTATTGGAAAGCTTTCTAAAACTTGATTTTGCTTTAAGTCGCTATACACAACTCTTGCAATAACTTGAGTAGATTTAAACTGGTTAAACTCGTTAAACCTCGCTTTAGCTGTAATTATTTTATCTTGCTTAATATCGTTTCCAAGACTATCTTTAACAACATTTCCATTAGTATCTAAAACGTATTCCCAACCATCTACAATATTCTTTTTTCTGAGTATTTGCGTTTCTGTAATACGTTCTGGAGATACATTAATTCTTTTTAACTGTAAAGCCATAGCATAATCGTATTCAATTTCTTGGCTTGCATTTGCGTGATAAACTGTCCATAAGTCGTTTAATCCGTAAGTGTTAAAATTTAACAAATCGCTTTGTAAACTAGCAGGTATTATTTGCTGTGTTTGGTTCTCTATATCTACAATTACATAATCTGTACCTTGATGATGTGCAACATCCATTAGTTGTCTTACATCTTTAAAGTTAGTATTAATACTTTCTATATAGTTAAGTGTTTTAAAAGCGGTTCTATTATCAATTTTGTTGTCGCTTTGCATTAAAGTAACAGCAGTATCGTATTTATAGTTAGAAACTTTTGCTCTATATTCAACTATAGAATTTGTATAGTCGTTAAAGTTTAAAGTCAATAATTGTCCATTAATATGTAAAGGCATTACTGCTTTTATAGCACGTTGTCTATCTTCTAAATCTAAATAGATATCAAAAATGTTTTGATACTGCTCTACATTGCCATCTTTTTTTAAATGGTTAATAGAACTATGGTTTTCTTCAACTACTTTATAAAATGCATCTTGTAACATAACAATGTAATCTTGCTTACGCTTTTTGTCTTTGTTATGTTCTAACTTTTTAAGCGCATTACTAATAGCCTGGTCATAATTGCCAGAGTGTAGTTGCTTTTCAATTTGCTTTCTTCCAACACAAGATGTTAGTATTAGAAGAACTACTGTAAATAGTGTAAATTTTTTCATCTTCTTGTGTTTTATGGGTTTATACTATAAGTATAAATTCAAATAGCGTGCCAAAACACAAAAAACCTTTAAACGCTATGTGTTTAAAGGCTTTTTATGTTTTAATATTCTTAAATATTAATCACAAAATAATTCTATATTTTAATTTTCAAAGCACTAGTTTTTCATGATTTTTATAAATCTATAGCTTTATATATTAAATCTCCATTATCACTAATGCCATTAATAATTAACTTAACATTTTCGCCTTGAGGTTTCTTTATTTTTATAATGTTTGAGTTGTTTGGTGTAAGCGTAACATTAGGAATCCAATCTATGGCACTGTAAGCGTTTTCTGATGCTTGACTTGGGTATGATAAATTATTATCATTAATACTTTCGTTGTTTTGAGAAAACCCATTACTTGTTTTATAGGCAGATGAGCCGTCTTTAATATTAGTAAAGGATCTTCCTCTTCTACTTATTAAATTTACCACACCATTTTCGGCAGTTATACCGTTACCAAGACCGCTTAGGTTAACAGATATTAACTCAAAATCTTGAATACTTCTATTACCTATGCTTATACCATATACATTATCATCTCTTCCTTGAGAAAGCTCAATACCATCTAGAACTATTTTAATTAAATCTGTGGCTAGACTTATAGACCCATTTCCTCTATAATTATATACAATTATTCTAGGTCCTTTATAAATAACTCTTAAACCAGTTATTCTGTTTTGCAAGTATTGTCCTAGTGTAAGAAAATCTTTTTCAGGATCTATTAAATAATCTTTAGTGGAACCTTTATTTATTACTAGAAACGGATTGTCTTTTTTTATTTCTTTAATTCTTTTCTTTTGTTTTGTTTCTGAACCCTCTAAAACTACTTCTCTTAATTTTTCAACATCTTTAAATAATGGGAAATTTACATTGTTATTTATTATTGGTTTTGATGCTGTTATTTTTGTTTTTTCGCTATTGATTATGTTAGACTTCTCTAGAGTGTTTTCTGCGCTGTAATTTACAAAGGTATCATAAATGTAAAATTGAGAATTTTCTGGCTGTTCTTCTTTATTTAATAATAATAATGCAAATTCTGAAGGGTGCGTTATAAGTAAATGATTAAATTGAAAATTTTTTTCAGAGTCTAAAGGGCTTTCTAATAGTTTTTTACTGTTTGCTATGGTTACTTTATAATCTGTAGGGTTTTCTAGTTTTGTGTTTACATGGCCTTTTAGTGTCAAACCTCTTTCTTCTTTAAATAATATTTTTTTATTAGCTATTAACTTATTTAAAAAATTAGTTTCATTGTCTTGAAAATAAATATCTAAATCTTCTTTTAATTCTTTATTGTAATTTTCGCTGAGTAGTGATTTAGTGATCTGTGAATTATAATCTATTACTTGACTGTCTTCATGTAACACACTAATACTAATATTTGTAGGGTTATATATGTTAGCTAACTTAATGTCTAAAGTAGCAGAATCTTTAGTTTGGGCAACTGTTTCTGCAGAGAGCTCTATTTTATTTTCTCTTTTGTAATAAAAAGGTCTTTCGGTTAGTATATTGTTTTTATCATCAAACACTGTAACCGTATTATAACCCTCGTAAATATCAGATTTTGGAAAATTTATATTATAATTCAGTGCTGTTTCAGATAGTGTAAATTTAGCAGTTCTACTTTTTAAACCTTTTTTATGAAGCACAACTTGTACAAATTTATTTTTTTTATTTTTTATAGTTTCAAGATTTGTTATCAAATCAAAAGAAATAGAGTTAGGATTATTATCATTAATTTTTTGTAATACAAAACCACTAGTATTTGCATTTGGCAAAATTATTTTTTGTTCCTTACCATCTATATCAAGCACAGCGATAAAATTAGAATTATAAGTGAAGTTACTCTTACCATAAAAGCTATTAACTTTATATATTTTGGAAACTTCTTCATTGGTTTTTGCATCAACTATTCTACCAATAATATTTTGATTATTATCTGTTTTTACTTTAAAGTAAATAGTGTTTTTAACATCTTTTAATAGACTACCACCTTCTGCAAAAAATGTTATTGAAGTGTTATTAATTGAATCTGTAGTTTTAAAACTAGTAACTGGATTATCTATATTCTGAATTGTAATTGGGAAATTAGAACCTTTTTTGAAGTTTCTATTCCATTGCGTATTTAATTGAAGCGTGTATTCTCCGGATTTTAAATCTTTTGGCAGTTTAATAGAACCATAAGACTTTCCGTTTTGTACAAAAAAGAGAGTGCTAAATACTAATTGATTATTAAAATCATATAGATTAACATGAAGGTTTTTAGTCTCTAGATTAGGTTTGTTACTAGATTCATTAACAACATAAGCTTTTAAAAAAACACTTTCTCCTGCGAAATATAAGCTTTTGTTGGTATGTAAATAGAAATTTTCAATATTATAATTATGAAAATAATCGTTATCTTCAGTAATTGGAAATACACTTTGATTAGTTTGACTATTGCTAAATTGTGTAAAAATAAACGTAATCATTAAAAGAATATAGCGCATAATTTATGTGTTTTAATATTAAAAATAGTGTTTTTAAACTAAATAATCAATTTATACTAAAACATTAATGGCTTTCATAATAATAATATCAACAATAACTGCACTAGCAACAATGCCATGTGTTAACAATTTATCTTCAATATTAAAACACATTAAAATGCGCAACGTATTCATTTAATCTAATAAATGAGATATTAAACTTTTATTTGCTTTTTTTAGGATTAAAAACTGGTAACAATTTGGTAGAAACTTCACCAAAACCAATTCGTGTTCCATCTTTCTCGCAATAACCACGCATTATTACAGTATCGTTATCATTAATAAATTTACGTTCACTACCATCGTTTAATGTTACAGGTTTTTCTCCTCTCCAACTCAACTCTAACATAGAACCGTAAGAATCTGGTGTTGGTCCAGAAATAGTACCACTTCCCATCATGTCTCCAGAGTTTACTGGACAACCATTTACTGTATGGTGTGTTAATTGTTGCGCCATACTCCAATACATATGTTTAAAATTTGAACGACTTACAACAGTTTCTTTTGCTTTTTCTGGTTGTATAGAAACTTCTAAATTAATATCGAAACTTCTCTTTCCTGTTTGTTGTAAATACTCTAATTGCTTTTTTAATGGCTTTGGGCTTTCAACACGATAAGGCTCTAAGGCATCTAAAGTAACAATCCAAGGCGATATAGAAGACGCAAAACTTTTTGCTAAAAATGGTCCTAATGGCACGTATTCCCATTTTTGAATGTCTCTAGCAGACCAATCGTTAAATAATACTAATCCAAAAATATATTCTTCGGCCTCTTCAATTGGAATAGGCTCTCCTAAATCGTTAGCATCTGTAGTAATAAAAGCCATTTCTAACTCAAAATCTACGAGCTTACTTGGTCCAAAAACAGGTTGTATTTCTCCTGCTGGTAAAGTTTGACCTTTTGGTCTATGTACTGGAATTCCAGAAGGAATTACAGAACTACTTCTACCATGATATCCAACAGGTATGTGTAACCAGTTTGGTAATAAAGCATTATCTGGATCTCTAAACATGGTACCAACATTTGTTGCATGTTCTATGCTAGAATAAAAATCTGTATAATCACCAATTTGTACTGGTAATTGCATTTCAATTTCATCTAAACGAAATAACACAGCTTCCTTGTGTTTAAGGTTTCCTTTTAGTTTTTCGTTTTCATCATCGAAAATTTCAGCAATTCTATTTCTTACTAAACGCCACGTTTTACGACCATCTGCAATAAAATCGTTTAATGTATCTTGAAGAAAAATATCATCAGTTAAAGGAATATCTTTAAAATAACCTAACTGGTGTAAAGCTCCTAAATCTATAGCTGTATCTCCAATTCGAGTTCCAATGGTAATAATATCATCTCTTGTTAAAAAAACTCCAAAAGGAATATTTTGTATTGGAAAGTCTGAATTCTTATCGACGTGCAACCACGATTTTCTATCTGGATTATTTGCTGATAATGGCATATGTTAATTGTTGATTTGTTGTTTATAAATTCTAAGTAAATATATGTTTTTTCAATTATTTACAAAGCTTATTTC
Organism: Lacinutrix sp.; assembly: GCF_023299985.1. GTDB lineage: Bacteria > Bacteroidota > Bacteroidia > Flavobacteriales > Flavobacteriaceae > Lacinutrix. The sequence continues at coordinate 13,382 of NZ_JALZVX010000209.1, forward strand.
TTATTTTTGATAAATTTTTAACTATAAATAGTTTTTCGCTTTTGCGAAAATAATAAAACATAAATCTATGCAACGCGACGAACAAATATTTGAATTAATTCAAGCTGAAAAACAAAGACAATTAAATGGTTTAGAGTTAATTGCGTCTGAAAACTTTGTAAGTGACCAAGTAATGGAAGCTGCAGGTTCTGTTTTAACTAATAAATATGCCGAAGGTTATCCTGGTAAACGTTATTATGGAGGTTGTGAAGTTGTAGATGAAGTAGAAACTATCGCTATTGAACGTGCAAAAACATTATTTGGAGCAGTTTATGCTAATGTGCAACCGCATTCTGGTAGTCAGGCAAATACAGCTGTTTATCATGCGTGTTTAAAGCCAGGTGATAAAATTCTAGGTTTCGATTTGTCTCATGGTGGACACTTAACACATGGTTCTCCAGTAAATTTTTCCGGAAAATTGTATAACCCTGTATTTTATGGCGTTGAGGAAACAACAGGTGTTTTAAATTACGACAAAATTCAAGAAATTGCTACTCGCGAAAAACCACAAATGATTATCGCTGGAGCTTCTGCATATTCAAGAGATATAGACTTTAAGCGTTTTCGTGCAATAGCAGACAGTGTTGGAGCAATTCTTTTTGGTGATATTTCACATCCTTCTGGACTAATAGCAAAAGGTATTTTAAACGATCCTATTCCGCATTGTCATATTGTAACCACTACAACCCACAAAACACTTCGTGGACCAAGAGGTGGATTAATTTTAATGGGAAATGATTTTGAAAATCCATTTGGTATTAAACTAAAAAACGGAAACTTACGTAAAATGTCTTCTTTGCTAGATTCTGGTGTGTTTCCAGGAAATCAAGGCGGTCCTTTAGAGCACATTATTGCTGCTAAAGCAATTGCTTTTGGTGAAGCACTTACAGATGAATTTATGCACTATATGCTTCAAGTTAAAAAGAATGCCGATGTAATGGCTAAAGCTTTTGTAGCTAAAGATTATAAAATTATTTCTGGTGGTACAGATAACCACATGATGCTTATAGATTTAAGAAACAAAAATATTACAGGAAAAGAAGCTGAACAAGCGCTTGTAAAGGCAGATATTACGGTTAATAAAAACATGGTGCCTTTTGATGATAAGTCGCCATTTGTAACTTCAGGAATTAGAATTGGTACTGCTGCAATTACAACACGTGGTTTAAAAGAGAATGAAATGCAAACCATTGTAGATTTAATAGATCAAGTAATAAACAATCATGAAGATGAAGCTGTACTTGAAGCTGTTGCAACTAAGGTAAATGATATGATGAATGGTTTACCGTTGTTTAAGATGTAATATGTTATTTTTTTTAACTAAAATTAATATATTGGTAAAAAAAATCAATTTTTATATGCATAAAGTCTTTACATTATTGACTATTCTTTCTGTAGTTTTTAGTTATGGTCAATTGTCGTTTCAAGATAGTGCTACCCTAAAAGGAGTGGGTTATACCTATGGGTCTTCCTTTTTTGGCGGAGGAGTTTCGTTTTGCGATTTTAATAATGATGGCTGGGACGATTTAACGTATTCGACAACTAATGGAGAACAGTTAAAGTTCTTTCAAAATAATAATGGAATTTTCACAGAAGTTGATTTAGGTATAGTAAATGACCAAAGAGTTAAACAAGTACTTTGGGTGGATTACGATAACGATGGCGATAAAGATCTTATGGCTACAAGTATTTCGGGCTTTAACAGATACTACAGAAATGAAGGAGGTTTAACTTTTACAGATGTTACATCAACTATAGGTTTTTTTACTAGTAATTTATTTACTTACGGTATTTCTTTTGGAGATATTGATAATGATGGTCATTTAGATGCTTTTATTTCGAATAGAGATCAAACAAATTCTAATCAACATAATTATTTATATAGAAATAATGGAAATGGAACTTTTACTGATACTACTGTGTCCGCAGGTATAAATTTAGATAGCGAGTTAACATTTTGTTCTGTATTTTTTGATTATGATAATGATGGTGATCAAGATATCTATGTTGCTAACGATAGACCTGAAAACGGAAACAGACTATATCAAAATAATGGAAATGGTGTATTTACAGATGTCTCGTTTACTAGTGGAGCAGGTGTTTATATTAATGCCATGTCTACAACTATTGGTGACTACGATAACGATGGATGGTTTGATATTTATGTAACAAACACTACAGCTGGAAACTACTTGCTTAGAAATAATGGAAATGGTGTTTTTTCTAATGTCTCTCCAAGTGTTGGAACAGAAATGAACTCTATTGCTTGGGGATCTGTGTTTTTAGATGCTGATAATGATAATGATTTAGATTTATACGTTAGTAGTATGATTGAAGCGGGTTCAAATATGCTTCCATCTGCTTTTTACGAAAATGATGGTTCTAATAATTTTAGTATTCCTTCAGGTATCGGTTTTGCTAACGACAATAGAGTGAGTTATGCAAATGCAATTGGTGATTTTAATAATGATGGGTTATCAGATATTGTGGTTATGAATGACACAGAGAACTACTTTCTATGGGAAAATACTACAACAAATACTAATAACTATTTAAAAGTAAAATTAGAAGGCACCCTAAGCAACAAAGACGGTATTGGTTCTAAAATAGAAGTTGCTAGTAATGGTAGCAGCCAATTTCGTTACACGCTTTGTGGAGAAGGTTATATTTCGCAGAATTCTAATACAGAAATAATAGGTTTAGGTGCAGATACTTTTGCCGATTATGTAAAAGTTACATGGCCAAGTGGTACCATAGATATCCTTACTAATGTAGCTGTTAACCAAACACTAAATATTATAGAAGGAAGTACGTTGTCTACCGATTCATTAGATCAAATGGTTAAATTTAGTATTCATCCAAATCCAACAAATGGAGTAGTAATGATTAAGAGTTTAAAATCTGATTTAAATCTTACTATATTTAATATTTTGGGCAAGCAATTAGTTAATAAAACAATAACTACAACAAAAAACAAAGTAGATATTAGTAACTATCCTAAAGGTGTTTACTTATTTAGTACAAAAGATGAAGCTGGAAATTTAACAACTAAGAAAGTTGTATTACAGTAAAAAAATATTTAGTAAAATGAATAAAAGAGACCATTCTTAAGAATGGT
>NZ_JALZVX010000210.1 GCF_023299985.1 Lacinutrix sp.
CCATCCATTTGCTTTTACTCTTGCCATTTGGCTTGTTTTTAATACTTTCATAATTTTTGTGTTTTCTGTTAATAATTTAATTTAATCCAGCTGTTAGTATTGCTGGATATTTTTTTGTTGACTATGCTGCACCAGCTATTATAGCTACTATTACTTTACATGCTCCTTCACCTGTTCCAAAAATAGAACACCATCCGTTTGCCTTTACTGTTACCATTTCACTTGTTTTTAATACTTTCATAATTTGTGTTTTTAAAATTAATAATTTTGATTTTTCCTTAAATATTCAATTTCGTCAAAAAGATATATCTAAGCTGTTTTTAAATGTTGCAACTGTTTTTAGAACCGAAATTCTAGATACTAATTAATTAGTAATTTTTAATATTGTCTCTTTCAAATGTATCTCTCATCTTCATGAGAAACAAAGAAAGAAAGCTTGGTTTTATAAATTGTAGGATACTTATTAGTTGTTTCCTATTGGGCTTAAATCTCTTTCATTGTTTTAATAGTTTATAGTGTTCTCCTTAAAAAACGATAGCTTTTATTAAAACCGATAAAGAATATTTAAACTTTTAAATCCATGGAGACATTTGCTCTTTAGCTTCATCAATTTGGTCTTGAACCCAGTCTACGAAAAAGGTTGTGCTTCCTCCATTAATTGAATCCATTTGTGAGTTATCTAATTCTATCAACGAGCTCTTATTAAACTCTAATTTTTTGTTTAGTGTTTTCATTTTTTTATTTTAATTAATTGTCTTCTTTTTTTAAATGGTTTAACATAATATCCATTATTATTAAGTGTTATATTTCTATCTAGTAACCTGTGTCTTTAATTTGTTAAAAAAGTTGACTTCTTTAGTTATTATATAGTTAATTGCTTAATATTTTCTATTAAAAAATGAAATCAAACCAAGTACCATAAGTAGTTGCTCTTGTAATTGCCTCAATATAATCTGTAACAGGAGATCCACCTGAAACATTATTTAACTCAGAGTCATTTAACTCTAATACTGAGTTTTTACTAAATACTAATTTGTTGCTTTGCGTTTTCATAATTTTATCTTTTTATTAGTTTGCTATAAAGTCATTATTATCATTTGGATTTTGTATTGAGAACTTAATAATAGAAATAGTTTGTCCTGAAGATTCACTCCATTGGCATCCTCCATTTACTCCTAAAGATTGAGAGTCGTTTAGTTCTGTTATAGAACTTTTTCCAAATTGTAATTTTGTGTTTTGTGTTTTCATAATTATTTGATTTAAAATTTATTTATTACTTCTGACCTGATTGCATATCTTCTCCTTGACTTCCATTCATAATAATTGGAGTGAGTCCAATAATAGATGGTAACATTGGAGACATACCACTTCCTGTACCTCCTTGAATCTGGTTTAATTGCCCTGCATTTAACTCACTAATTGAGCTTGTCTTGAATACTAGTTTTGTGTTTTGTGTTTTCATATTTTTATCTTTTTATTATATAATTATTGTCATTTGGGTTTTTTATAGATATTTTTATTGTTTGTCCTGAAGATTCACTCCATTGGCATCCTCCATTTACTCCTAAAGACTGAGAATCATTAAGCTCTGTAATGGAACTTTTTCCAAATTGTAATTTTGTGTTTTGTGTTTTCATAATATTTGTGTATTGTGTTAATTTTTAGTGCGATTTTATTAAAATCTAAAGTGGGCCATGATCTAGCCACGTTCCATAAGTAGTAGCTCTTATTATACTTTCTACAATTGTCCAAGAACCACCATTTACTTTATTGATTTGTTTGTCATTGAGCTCGATAATTACATCTTTTTTAAATGTTAATTTTTTGTGTTGTAGTTTCATAATTATTTGGTTTATTATTTTTACTTTTAGATACTTATCTAAAATTGTCATATTGTTTGAACAAACAAAGCCTCTTCCTCCATTAATTTTAAAAGTTACTGTTTACTAATTTTTAGTTTTATTAATAGTTTTCTCCACCATGTTTTATTTTGGGAAAGTTCAACTATAGATCTCTCTTTTAATTTGGATTTAAAAGAATCCTTTTTTTCTTTCATAAAATGTTTATTTAGAATCGTTATTAACTCTTATTTGTTAATAATTAACCAGAGAGATACTTATCTATTGAGGGTTTGTAAGCCTATCTACTAACCAGTCACATAAATGGCCTGAAAAAGAAGCGCTAAAAGTTCCACCAATTACAGATTGTAATTGATCTGTATTTAGTTCTGAAATAGTTTTTTTGTTAAACTCTAGATTGTGTTGTTCTGTTTTCATGATGTTTTAATTTAATTGTTAGTATTTGAATGATGTTTTACTCTAAAAAAGCTTCTACAGTATTCATCGTTAGATAAATCACTATAATTTCTTTATTAAGTTTACTTTTTAAGAGAACCATTATCCTTTTTTACAAAATGTTTCTAAATATTTTATTAATCTATAACAATAGCATCCCCTAATGAGTTAAATACATTAGTAAACTCTTCTTGTAATTCGTTTGAAATAAAGTCAAAAGAATCCAAATATAGATTGGTGTTGTGTTCTGTTGTTTTCATTTTTTCAAAATTTTTATTACTAATTTATTATGAAAAGCTGACTACTAACAATAATTTTGCTTTCGTCAACCCTTCAACTCAAGCGCTATTTAGCCTTAAGCTGTTTCTAAATTATGTACTCCGAAAAAAATTAAGTGAAGACTCTTTGAGATATATTATTCTTTGTGGTGACACAAAAAAAATATATATTTGCAGAGTATTCAATGTTGACGGACACGGAATACATGAAAATTTGTGTTTTCAAAATTAACAGGGCTTTACAGAGCTCTGTTTTTTTATTTCTGAATAATTTTAGTTTATAATTGCTTGAGTAAAAATTACCAGATTAGTTTTATTTGATGATCCAAAGTAATCTTAAATAAAAGTAACATCCAAACAAAGTAACCTACAATTTATAAAAAAATATAGTGCCTTTTTGGTATTAATGTATTGATATTTAGTTATTTGTGTAGAAATTCAATTTTTTAAACCTCCTGTATCTTTTTAATGTAAACTGAAGGAGAAATGCCTGTTGCAGATCTAAAGTATCTAGAGAAAGCATCAGCATTTTTGTAACCCATTTCTTCTGCAATACCTTTAACAGAATATGAGCGAAGTCGTTTATTATTTTTTAGCTCTATAATGGCATAATTAATTCTGAGTTCATTAATGTATGTACTAAAAGATTTGTCTAGGTGTGTGTTAATTATTTTAGATAAGTAAGAGGTGTTTGTTTTAAGCTTTTTAGCCATATTATGCATTGTACAATCTTGTCGAAGAAAATACATTTTATCTTCTAAAGTTTGTAATTTAGTAAGTATTTCTTCCACTTTTTTATCATCAATTACATAAGCTAAATCCCCTGTTTCTTTTGTGTCTTCGTTAGAAAGATCTTCCTCATTGATTACATCATGATCATCTTTTTCTTGTTTATCTTTTACAAGTAAATTATTTGCTTCTTCTATACTATTTACTGTCGTTTCTTTGGTTAAGGCAGCAATTGTTGATTTATTTTCTTTAGCTTTTCTTTCTTCAAAAGCATTTACTTTTAGCATTAAATCATCAAAACGCTTTTGGTTTACTTTAGATTTTGTTTTAAAGAAAAAAATTAATATTAAAATGAGCACTAAAAGTGTAACGCTAACACCTGTCCATAGCCATTTTGTTTTTTTATATTTTTCTTTTTCAGATATTTCTTGATTCAATTCTAATTTATAATTATTTTGAAGTGAAGAAACTTTATCATTTAAATTAAAATTATAAAGAGTCTCCATAGTGGCTAATCTATCTTCCGAAACTTTTTGCTTTACCTCAAGGTATTTATAATAGAAATTCTCAGCTAATTCTTTGTTTTTAAGAGCTTTATGGGTGTCTGTTATTAATTTATAGTACTTTACCTTTTGTAATGCCGTTATCTTTATATTGCTATCGTTAATAAAGTTTAAGTTTATTAACGCATCCTCATAATTGGTGTTTAAATAATTTATTTCGGCATTTTTATATTTTACTTCATTAATAAACTCTTCGTTTTGTAGTTGTTTAGCACAACTTAAAGCAGATTCTGTAGCTTTTTTAGCTGAATCAAGCTTTCTATTTAATACATCTATTTTAGACTTTAATAAACTCATATGATAGATAAATTCACAATTGTTCTTTGTTTTAGCTTCTTTTAAACCAGTTTCTATAAGAATTTCTGCCACTTTTAAGCTGTCAGATTTTATATAAGCCTCAATTAGTGTTTTACGTACAAACCGTAGATTTAAGTCATTATTAGAAACTTTATAATTGTAATCCTTTCTTAATTGCTCAATAGCATCATTAGATTTGCTTATCCGCAATTTTAAAGATGTTATATAGGTTTCAATAGATTTAATAAATTTTAAATCGCTATTTTTTTTTGCTAAATCTAATGTTTGATAATACAATCGCAAAGATTCTCTGTAACGCTGCTTGTTTTCTAAAACTCTAGCAATACTGTGCTTAGTTTGTATAATATCAATTGGTGCTTCTGTAATACTTAAATTTTTATAATGATAAAAGAGTGTGCTATCTGTTTGGTTCATTATTTCGTGAGCTGCAGCTATAGATGCATGAGTAACTATAATCCCCTTTAAATTATTTTCAGATTTATTAATTTTTAAATACTTGTGTAAAAAATTAAGCGCTTTATCAGGATTATTATAAATATTAACTTTAATAGAATCTTCTAGAGCTTTTTTATTCTCCTGCGAAGACAATTGAGGTGTATTAAAAAATATTATAGTTAATGTAATAAGTAGTTTTATCGCTTGCATTGAATAAAATAGGTGAGATTTCTAGCAAATTACTAAAAAAAAAAAAAGCAACCTAAATCCTTGAATAAAACCTTTCATTTATTGGGTTACCCATCTTTTTTTTGAACTGTTTTTTTATAAATTATAGCATTCATGTTTTTTATTATTGAATATTAATATTGACATTTGGCATATAATAATTCAGTCTAAAACAAATTTAAATTATGAAAACTCAAGCAAAAAAACAATTAAATTTTAAAAAAAATAACATTATAGAACTTAATGAAAATTCATTAAGTAATATTAATGGAGGAAGTGATAATGGATTTGAGGGTGATGTTCCTCCTATTGGTCCTAAATCTAGATATACATCTTGGCTTTGCAATGGAGTTAATTAGATTTAAGTAATAAAAAAGCGTGTAAATATTACATGCTTTTTTATTAAACTGGTGTTATAACCTCAAAGACAAAACCTTAGAAGTAAACCTTTGTTAAATATTTATAAAAAATATAAATATCCAGACTTCTTTACACATAACTTAGCATCTTATTACAATTATTTTTTGCTACTAGATACAAAAAAGCTTAATTGTTTTACATTTTTAACGCATTTTAAAAACTTTAATTACTAACTTTGTACTTTAAATACACATATCATGATATCACTAAGTATGTTTTTAGCATTTGGTCCATGGCAAATTGGACTTATAGTTGTTGTGGTTTTATTACTTTTTGGAGGTAAAAAAATCCCAGAACTTATGAAAGGACTTGGAAGCGGAATTAAAGAATTTAAGGATGCGAGTAAAGAGGAGGAAGTAGAAAATAAAGACTAAACAAACCTTTTTAAATAGAAAAAACCAACACAATGTGTTGGTTTTTTTGTTTAATGGATGTAATAATTGTCTATTTAAATATAAATAAGCTAATAGTAATACCTATCGTTATAGTTGTTGGTGTAGATCCACCGTTTACATCCTGCAATTGACCATCATTTAATTCTATTAAAGAACTCTTGTTAAATGATAAATTTCTGTTTTGTTTTTTCATAATTTTAAATTTTAATGTTTTATTAAATGATATATATAGACTGATCTATTTTGTTGCAAATAAGCTAATGGTAATACCTATAGTTATCCATGTTGGTGTAGATCCACCGTTTACATCTTGTAATTGAGCATTGTTTAATTCTACTAATGAACTTTTGTTGAATAATAAGTTTGTGTTTTGTGTTTTCATAATGTTTAAATTTTAATAATTTGTGTTTATAAATGTGCCTAGTTATTTAAAGTGATTTAGGTTATTCACTCCATTGTACTTGCAAGCAAAATGGTTTTTGATTCTTTTGTTTTTAATGCGAAAAAGTCGCTAGATTAAATCAATAACTCGTGCTTTTAAATTCAATTTATCTTTAATATTATCTAGTAATTGTTATCACAGATAAAGGTAAAACTGGAGATAACGAACCTCCTTTTACGTTATTCATTTTGTTTGCTTCAAGCTCTATTATAGTGCTTTTTCTAAATTCGATGGTTTGTTTTTGTGTTTTCATAATGTTTAAATTTTAATGATAATAGATAACTATCTATCTTAATAAAATACTAATTGTTAGAGTTATAGTTGTAGATATAGTTGTGCATGTTCCAGCCTTTACGTCTTGCAATTCAGCATCGTTTAATTCTACTAATGAACTCTTGTTAAATAATAAATTTGTGTTTTGTGTTTTCATAATATTTGTGTTTTATTTAAATAAAAGAACTTCTTATCTTGTTAAAAAAGTTCTAATTGTTATTGTAAAACAGTTTGAACACACTATAGTTGTTCCTCCTTTTACGTCATCTAATTGGCTATCGTTTAATTCTATTAAAGAATTCTTGTCAAATGATAAATTTGTGTTTTGTGTTTTCATAATTTTAAATTTCTGTTGTTATTAATAATTCGTTTTTTTGATAGAATAGAACGGTTACTAACCAATGAAGGTGTTCACCAATCTATTCGTCTCAAGCGCCTTTAACTTAAGCTAAATTGAAATTTTGTATTATATTTTAAGTGAAGTACTTTGAAATAGTCTTTTTACAAGATTGGAAAATATTGTAAAAAGCTTATATTTGAAGAGTACATCATGTTTGCCGACATGGATACAAAATTTTTATTATAAACAGAGCTTCCTATAGCTCTGTTTTTTTTGTGAATTTTCGATTTAAATACATTTATTACATGAAATACATTTTTCGACTTTCAACACTTCAAAGGAATTATAAAACAAATTGTAAAACAAATGGAGACACACGAATTTTATAAAATACGCGACTCCAAAATCAATTTAAATAACTGATTATTAAGTGTTTATTCTATTTATTTTTTTAATGTAAACTGAAGGCGTAAGTCCTGTAGCTTCTTTAAAATACTTAGCAAAAGAGTCGGCACTTTTATATCCTATCTCTTCAGATATGGCTTTTACGGAATAAGATCTGAGTCTTTTATTGTTTTTTAATTCAAGAATAACATAATCTATCCTTAACTCATTAATGTAGTTGCTAAATGTTTTGTTTAAGTGATTGTTTGTTATATTGGAAAGGTAAGACGTGTTTGTTTTCAAACGTTTAGCCATATTATGCATCGTACAATCCTGTTTTAAATAGTACTTCTTATCTTCAAGCTGTTTAATTTTTGAAAGAATCTCTTTTATTTTATCATCATCAATAATGTATGTACTACTTTCAGTATCTTCTATTACCTTATTTTGTGGTTTTTTTTCTTTAATAATTAGTTTTTGATCTTGCTCTTTATTAACAGCTTCTGTTAGATGTTTTATAGGTAATAACTCGTTTTCTTTATTCTTTTCATATTTATTAACTTTAACCATTAAAGCATCAAAAAGTCTTTGGTTTTTTTTCTGTTTTATTTTTATCCGTATAATAAATAATACACCAAGAACACCCAGAATGATAAATGCTATTAACCAAAACTTGGTTATATTTTTTTGTTTTTGTTTTTCATCAATCTTTTCACTTAAATCTATATCGTATATATTATCTAGAGTTGCTAGTCTTTTTTCAGTTACCCTTTTTTCTTCGATTACAAATTTCTTATAGTAATCTAGAGATAACTCACTATTACCTAGAGCATCATAAGACGTTGCAAGTGCTTTGTAATATTTTGATAATTCTTCAGGTGGTTTAGTAGATTTGTTGTCTATAATTTCTAATAGAGTAGCAATAGACTCCTTAAAACTACCTTTCCCAATATTGGCTAATGATGAAATAAAACCTGCTTCGTCTCTAAACTTATTATTTTTAAGAACTGCTGCTTTTATTAATGCTTGCTTAGATTCAAGATAAGCCTTTGAGTATTCTTTTTTTTGTATTAATGCTTCTGCTTTTAATTTATGGAAATAGTATTGAAATTCATTATTATTCTCTTGTCTTGCATCAACCAAACCTTCATAAATTATTTTAAGAGCACTATCTGGTTTTTTTGAATTAAGGTAGGTTTCTGCTAAGTTCTTTCTTGTAAATTTTAAATTCTTTACTTTTCCTTCTTGTTTTATTTCTCTTGCATACATTGCTTTTAATAATACTAAAGCTTTTTCTGGTTGTCCAATTTTATTTTCCATTAAAGCTAAAGAATGCTCTATTTTATCATATTCCTCTTTAAGCTTTTCTTTTTTAACTAAATCATAACATTGTTTGTATAACAATAAAGCGTATTCAAAATTATACTGTTGCTCGTATACTTTTCCTATGTCATATTTAAAAGCAATAATGTCACTAGGTTTCTCACAAAGCAAAAGGCCTTTGTTTAAAAAAAACAAAGTGCTATCTATATCGTTTTTTATATTGTGGGCAACACCTAGAGCGCCATAACCTATTATAACATCATCTTTTTCTTTAGCTTGTTTAATAAACTTATGGATAAAAAAAATAGCTTTATCTGGATCATTAAAAATATACTTTTTAATAGAATCCTCAACTGGTTTTTTTTGTTCTTGATGTGTAAAACTGATGCTTTTTGATGATAGTGTGGTTAGCATAACAATAAATGCTACTAAGAAAGGGTATAAGTGGTTTTTTGTAATCATATCTGTTTAAAACTTATTGATATCTAATGTTTTATATACTTTATGAGCCATCTAAAAGTATTAAACTTAGTCATGAATAGCCGAATTTTATAAAAATAGGGAATCTTCATTTCGTTTGTCTAGCTATTTAGAATAAATTTATACCATAACTTTAAAAAACTATAAATTATGAAGTCTCTAGCAAGAAAAACATTATTTTTAAAAAAAACATCAATCTTAGAACTAAACACAAAACAATTAAAAGACATTAATGGAGGGAGTCAGTTTGCAACAGCCTCTCAATATACTGTTTCTACTCGTATTTGTTCTGCAGCAAATTAATATTATAATTCTTATTTTTACAAACTGTAAAAGCTTTAATTTAAAGAAGAACAAAGTAAAAACAAGGTAATAAAACATTCTTAAATTAAAAAACCAACACAAATGTGTTGGTTTTTTAGTACTAGACATATTATTAATTCTGTAACGTTATTTCAGGACGTCACAATCCTTTTCTACTTTATTCTAATAGATTTAATAATAGATTCTAACTCAAAAACATAATTACGTTTAGAAACAGAAGGTGCAAAAGCAAATCCTTCGGCAACTAAATACCTATTGTTTACCTTATCTTCTATAAGATACATAATAAAAGGTCCAGACATAAATTGGTCTTTTACATCCCAAAGGCCTTTAACTTCTATTGTTGGTTTGTTATCAATTATGGTTTCGTAAACATGTGGTGCGTAAGCCATTTCTGTTCCCAAAAAACTACCATCTACAGGTCCAGGAATAAACCTTTTACCAATAGAATCTCTTGTTTTTATTATCTGGCTTACTAAGCTATCGTTCTTTTTAATAGCATTTAAAGGCAACTCATAAAATACAACATTTGTATAACCTGTTGGTATGTCTCGCTTTATCCAGTTAAATTTATCTTCTGGAGTAGCTGCAGTAGTTGTCACTCTATAGTAAGATGGAAACTTAACCTTAATGCCTAGAGACTCTTGCACATTTTTGGTTCTTGATAAAGATTTAGACATTTGTCTTTGCTTATATCTAATTTCTTCGGCTTTAATAGCTTCTACTATATTATCTGCATTTTTAATTATTTGTTCCTTAATTTCTGCAATATCTTTTCCAGAAACAGTTACTATTTTTTGAGGTATTGCATATACATCTCTCTCAATTTTAAAATCTGTTACACCTTGTTCTATCTTTAAAACACTTCTGTTTTGTTTAGCAAAACCAGTAAAAACTTGAGTTGGTATTTGAGATAAAGAGAACATTGGTTCTGGCTGTGGCAAACCATCTATAGACTGTGCCATAACCTCTCTTATGGTTTCTCCAACAGTATTTTGCCATAGCTCATTATCTACAACAATGGCTATCTTGTTAACTGGTCCTGCAGAATCTGGAAGTATTCTTACATTTGTTTTGCTGTTATTATCACAAGAGAATGTAGTGGCTACAATAGCAACTAATAGAATAAGTTTACGCATAATTTGTTTTTTAAATTGATTTAAAACAATGATAAATTGGTGTTACTAACTTTTAGACATTTTTAAAGTCATGCCTGGGTTTAAGTTTGTACCACTAATATCGTTCCAATCTTTAATATTTTGAACAGAAACTCCAGAGAATTTTTGAGAAATACTCCATAGTGAGTCTCCACTTTTAACTTTGTAAGTCTTTCTTTTAAAATTTACTGTGCTTTTAGGTTTGCTTACTGCTTTAGTTACAGATGAAGGATTTCGTGGATAAACAGTTAAGCGTTGTCCTATTTTTAAGCTATTACTTCGTAATCCATTCCATTGTTTTAACTGGCTCACACGAACACCAAATCTTCTAGCAATTTTTCCTAAATAATCGCCTTGTTTAACTTTATATCGTGTTTTTGTGTCTGCATTTTGAAGTTGCGGCAAAGGTTTTTCTCGTTTATCAAACTCTGCTTTTGCAAAAGCATACATTTCATTTTCATTGTTTACAAAAACACCAATAACATTTCTAGGCAATCTTAACGTGTAGTTTTTTCCTTTTACAAAAGGTATAACATCTAATTTGTAAGACGGATTTAAAAACTGAAGCGTCTCCATTTTAACACCTGTAAACTCAGAAACTTGATCTAAAGTAATTGTTTGTTTTACATGTATAGTATCGGTTTCTATGTAATTAAATTGTGGTTTGTGCTGTACAAAACCATGTTCGTTTGCATATTCAAAAATATACATTGTTGCTAAAAAAGCTGGCACATAACCTGCAGTTTCACGTGGAAGATTTGGTCTAATATTCCAATAATTTTTATAACCACCAGAGCGTCTAATGGCTTTACTTACATTTCCTGGTCCAGAGTTATATGCAGCTAATGCTAAATCCCAATCGCCAAAAATTTGATATAATTTTGCTAAATAGGTTGCGGCAGATTTTGTAGATTTTATAGGGTCGCTACGTTCATCTACATAACTACTAACATCTAGTCCATATTGTTTTCCAGTAGCAAACATAAATTGCCATAAACCTGTAGCACCAACTCGTGATTTTGCTCTTGGTTTTAAAGCAGATTCTACTATCGAGAGATACTTCATTTCTAACGGAATATTGTAATTATCCAACTCGCGCTCGAACATTGGAAAATAATACTTACTTAAACCCATTAAACGCTCCATAGATTGGTGTCTGGTTTTTAACCAACGTTTAATTAGGTTTTCTAATTGTAGATTATATTCTACGTTAAATGGTGTTCTAGCGTTTAGTCTTTGCAACCTTGCTTTTAAAGTATCTGTAGATAATTCTGGATAATAAACAGCTTCGTATTTAAGGTCTGTTACATCACGATAAATGGTGTCGAAAAGCGATGTGCTATACAACTCTTCCATCCATTTTTTATCTATTTCTGATGCAAATTCATCGTCTTGTAATTCCTTTGTTAAATCTATTGTTTTTAGAGGCTCAATAGATTTCTTAAAGAAGGCTTTACCATCCATTATTGTATCTATAACGTAACTCTCGCCTGCAATTAATTCAGACTCAGGAATTCGAGTTGTTTGTTCTTCTACTGGATTTTGAGCGTGTAATTGCAACCCGAAAAAAACGGAAAGCAATACAATTATGTATTTTGAAACTGGTGTCATTTAATAGGTATTGTGTTTAAGGCTAACGCAATAATAACCGAAATGTTAAACAAGTGTTTTACTCTAAAATAGCAGTAATTCCAGGTAAATTTTTACCTTCTAAACTTTCTAACATTGCGCCTCCTCCTGTACTAACGTAACTTACTTTCTTCTCGAAACCAAATTGTTTTACGGCAGCTACAGAGTCTCCTCCTCCAACTAACGAAAATGAGCCTTTTTTTGTTGCTTCTGCTATTGAATTTCCTAAGGCAATTGTTCCATTAGCAAATGTTTCCATCTCGAAAACACCTAAAGGACCATTCCATAAAATTGTTTTGCTTTGCATAGCTACATCGTGAAATTGTTTTCTAGACTCTGGTCCAGCGTCTAATCCCATCCAGTTTTCTGGAATAGCATTTATGTCACAAACTTTTGTGTTTGCATCGTTACTAAAACCATCTGCTATTATAGAATCTACAGGAAGGTGTATATTAACATTTTTAGCTTTCGCTTGCTTTAAAATACTTAAAGCCATTTCTAATTTATCGTCTTCTACTAAAGAGTCTCCAATGCTTCCGCCTTGTGCTTTTACAAATGTAAATGCCATGCCTCCTCCAATAATAACATCATCTACCTTATCTAAGATGTTTTCTATAACTGTTATTTTAGAAGATACTTTTGCACCTCCTAAAATAGCTAAAACAGGTCTATCGTTAGATTTTAAAACCTTATCTATACTTTCTATTTCTTGGGCTAGTAAATGTCCAAAACATTTGTTTTCTGGAAAAAACTGAGCAATAACTGTAGTAGAAGCGTGCGCTCTATGTGCTGTACCAAAGGCATCATTTACATAGATATCTCCTAGTCTAGATAGTTTTTCAGCAAAATCGCGATCTCCTTTTGTTTCTTTGTCATGAAAACGTAAATTTTCTAAAATTAAAAGTTCTCCTGGTTTTAAATTAGCAGCAGCTTCTTCAGCTTCACTTCCAATACAATTAGATACAAACTTAGTTTCTACTCCAATTATATCTTCAACTTTATTAGCAATATGTTTTAAAGAAAATTCATCTTGAACACCTTTTGGTCTTCCCAAGTGAGACATTAAAATACAGCTACCACCATCTTCTAATATTTTAATTAATGTAGGCTTTGCAGAAGAGATTCTTGTAGCATCTGTAACTTTAAAGTTCTCGTCTAATGGTACATTAAAATCTACTCTAATTAGCGCTTTTTTATCTTTAAAATTGAAATTATTTAAGGTCTTCATATCTAACTTTTATACTATTAATCTAAATTAATTTTTAAAACCCAAGTATCTCTAAATTTATATTGTTGGATTAATTCTTGTTGCATTGTAAAGGCTTCTTTAGCGCTTTCGGTCTGTAATACTGTTACAAATTGCCAGTTGTTTCTTGGATTAACTATTGTAACTGGTGTATATCCTTTTTTAATAAGGTAAGCTTCCCATTTACGAGCGCGAGTAAGCACAGAAAACACATTGGTTACAACATAATAACCACTAGTAACATGTTTAAAATTAGTAGAGCGTTTAGCTACCAACATTTTAAAGTCTTTAGAATTAAACCCTTTTTTTCCTGGTGGTTTCCAAACGTACTTTCTTTTCTTTGATTCGGTTTGTGTTGTTCTAATAACTTCTGGTTCTACTTTAGATATTTTACTTACAGGTTCTCTTTCTTCAATTATATCTTCGAAGAAATCTTGGCTAATTTCGGTTTGAAACGCAGCAAAATACATGTAAAAACGATCTGAACGTGTTTTTAGTCGTAAAGTAGTAGAGCTCGTGTTGTTATCAATAATAGAATTGTTATAGTTTGGTATTTCTAACTCTGCAATATCGAAACCTAAGGTGTTTTTACTACTTGGAATACGATCACTGTTTATTAAATTATTATTTGTAATACTACTGTTAAAGAAATTTTGCTGGTACCTTACTCCATTACTTAAAGATTGGTATGATCCATCTTTTTTAATTATTGCACATTCATCTTGTTGCAGAGTTTGGTCGCCTTCTAATGCAGAAACCACTAGAGATGTTTTAACATCGCCTTGATCTACAGATTTAAAATTTTTAAATGTTATGTCAACAGGCAAGTTATTAACTAACGCAAAACCATTGTAAGATGCTATATATTTTGGGTTATCTGTAGGCGATTGATATACAACATAAAGCATCCATCCTGCAGCACTTCCACCAGAAATGTAACCTTGAGATGCTCTTACATTTGCAACAGTATAATATCCATTTTGCTCTGTAGCATTTCTAAGTATTTTTGTTACATCTGCAGAGCAAACGTAAGGTGAATTTATTGCATGTGTTGGATTTTCTGCGCCATCGTACAAAATGTTTCCGCCAATGGTTTGGTATTCGCCATTTGGTGTTTTAAATTTAATAGTATCTATTGCTTGGTTTAGTCTAAAATCTCCTTTATACTCGTAGCTGTCTTTAGATTTTCTTCTTTTACCTTTTTCTAAACTATACGTAGCTGTCCAGTATAAAGCTGCATAAGCGATTTTTTTTAAGTTATCTGGCAATTTTAATTTAGCAGAACTAGAGCTAAATGTAGATTTGTCGTCGTCAATATCGATGTATTTCATTTTTACATCATCGTTACTAACAGACATATCGTTAAAATCGTCGGCTTTATGTTCGCCTAAAATATTGTTACCAATAGCTTTAGAATCTCCATAAATATAAAATTCGTTTACAGATTTAAAATCTACACCATCGTAACCCAAACTGTCTTTAACTCTTTCTTTTTCTTGCGAATAGGCATTGGTAATCCCTAAAAAGGAAATACATATTAGTAATAATATTCTCATTAGCATTGATTTCATGTTTTTTAAAATAGCGCTATTTAATAGTATCCAAATATATATAAATACTACGACATCATTTTGAGATAAAGTGTTTAAAATTGACGTTTAAATCAATACTTTATAAAAAAGAGTAATTTCCTTTGGCTTAAATTTAAACTATAAGCGCTATAAACTATATTTGCTTTATGCTTTTTAGTGATATTATTGGTCAAACACATATAAAAAAACATCTTACAACAAGTGTGGATAACGGTCGTGTACCTCATGCTCAACTTTTTGTAGGTCCTGAGGGCTCTGGTACCTTACCAATGGCAATTGCTTATGCACAATACGTTTTATGTGCTAATAAATCAGGAGAAAATGATAACGGAAATGAAGCTTGTAATATAAAATTTAATAACTACTCGCATCCAGATTTGCATTTTGCTTTTCCTGTTACTACTAACGATAAAATAAAAAGGCATCCTGTTTCGAAACATTTTTTAGAAGAATGGCGCGATTTGTTAAACAAGCAACCTTATGGAAACTTGTTCGATTGGTACAAACAATTAGGAGTAGATAATAAACAAGGTCAAATTGGTGTTGACGAAGCTCAAGATATCATTAAGTCTCTTGCCTTAAAACCTTACGAAGGTGGTTACAAAGTAATGCTAATTTGGATGGCTGATAAAATGAATACAGCAGCTTCAAATAAGCTTTTAAAGTTAATTGAGGAGCCACCAAACAAAACCGTTTTTATTTTAATTGCTGAAGAAGAAGAACAAATAATTGGCACTATTAGATCGCGTTGTCAGCTATTACATTTTCCGCCTTTAGCAGAAATTGATATAAAAAATGCTTTAATAAAAAACTATAGTTTAAATGAAGCTATAGCCATAAAATTGGCGCATCAAGCCAATGGAAACTATAACAAAGCATGCGATTTAGTTTATAATGATAGTGAAGATACCCAATTTGAAACCTGGTTTATTTTCTGGATTCGTGCTGCTTTTAAAGCCAAAGGAAACAAAGCTGCCATTCACGATTTAATAAAATGGAGTGAAGACATTGCTAAAACTGGTCGCGAAACACAGAAGCATTTTTTAAATTTCTGTTTAGAATTTTTTCGTCAAGCTTTGCTATTAAACTATAACGCAGACGCTTTAGTTTATATGGAAATAAAAACTGAAAAATTTGAACTTAGTAAGTTTGCTCCTTTTGTTCACAACAATAATATTTTAGATATTTCTAACGAGTTACAAGATGCCATTTACCATATAGAACGTAATGGAAACTCTAAAATTATTCTTACAGATTTATCTATAAAATTAACGAGACTGCTTCATAAAAAATCGGAGTAAAAGAACATGATTAATGTTTTATTATCACACGTTTAAAATCGTGTAAACTACTTATAATTAACCACTTAAAATTACAAACACGCTACAGTTTTTTAAAAACCTGCTTTTCTATATTGATATTTAAAATCCAAACTTGTTCTAAAAACGAACTTTTTATAAAGGCTTTTCTAAGCATAAAAACGTCGTAAAAATTTTCAGAATTATACAAATAAACATAAAACTTGTCTTCTGTTTTATCTTTAAAAATTTTCGAATTTACGCCTTTGTTCAATAGTTCTTTTTGGTACTCAATTGCAAAATCTAAATTATACAATAAGCCTGCAATCGCATAGTATCCTTTTTCTATGCCTTCAATGTATGTTGGTTCCTGATTAAGAACACGTTTAAACTTTTGTGTCTCGTAAACGTAATCCTCTTTCGTTAATAATTTTTCATAGTTTTCTCTATTCATCACCAAAGAACTTAATGAAAATGTTGGTTCTATTAAAGTTATATTTGGTTGATAAACATTAGTGTCTGCAATAGTTACAAGGTCTTCTTTTTGCTTTTGCTTTAACCAAATTGGTAGTGGTTTATCTTTTTCTTGCTTTGAGAGTTTATAGGTTTCGGTTGCAGAAATTTCTGTTTTTGGTGTAAACGTTTCTTGTGTTACATCTATCTGTTTTGTTGGTGTTTTATCACCAACTACAAATATATTAGCTGGTTTTTTTATTGCTTTTTCTTCTTTCTCACGCTTCTCTTTCTCTCGTTTTACTTTCTCTAATTTCTCTTTTTTATCAAGCACTACTTTCTCTTTAGCTAGTTTTACTTTTAAGGTTTTCTCTTTTAACTTCTTTTCTTTATCTGCAATCTCTCTCTTCGCTTTCTCTACCTTTTCACTAGCCTCTTTTTCTTTTAGAGCTTTCTCAATTTTTTCACGAGCAACTTTCTCTTTTTGCTCTTTTTCTTTCTTTAATTGTTTTTTGCCTGCCTTAATTTTAGATGTTTTTTCTTTTGCTAGCCTTTCTTCTTTATTATTTGCTTCAGCCAAGTCATTACTTTCTGTATTTGTTAAGATGTTATCTATTCTTTGTTTTTCATTGTAAAAACTCTTATTTATTTCTGTTTGAAAAGTTCCAAAAAACACATAAAACCTATCGGATTCTGTATTAAAAGCCATTTCAATTTCTGTAGTATTATTGTCTATAAGTGGCTGCGAATTATTTGGAACATCCATAGATACAATGTCGAAACCTAGTGTGTTTTCGCTTTTAGGAAATCTATCATTAAAAACGTTATCGCTATAAGTGATTTTACTGTTAAAAAAGTTATTTCTAGGCCTAAGGTCTGTACTTAATAATGTTGCACGTCTAGAGTTTGGGTTAGCCAAAACACACTCATCTTTAGTTAAAGCAGAATCTCCTTCTAATACCGCAAAAGTTAGAGCTGTTTGTACTTCGCCTTTTTCTAGTGATTTAAAATTATTAAACTTAATTTTAAGTGGTCCATTGCTTACATCTGCAAAGCCATTATAAGTAGTAATATACTTAGGGTTTTTTGTTGGTGCTTCGTAAACTACATATAATAGCCAACCTGCTGCACTTCCACCAGAAACAAAGCCTTTTGTAGCCTTTACATTTGCTACTGTGTAATCTCCGTTTATAGACTCGGTATTTTTTAATAGTTTGGTAACATCTGCCATACAAACATAAGGTGAATTTAAAGTAAAAGCAGCATCGTTAGCTCCATCGAAAATTACAGTTCCATTAATATTTTTATAATCACCATTTGGTAATTTTAATTTAATATTATCTATGTCGTCTCGCTTTTTTACACGTTTGCCTTGAAACAAAAATTGTCCACCAGACTCTTGTCTATAGCCTTGTTCATAGCTATAAGTTGCTGACCAATACAAGACAGCATAAACGATTTTTTTATGGTTTTCGGGCAGTTTTAAACTCGCAGAACTGGAGCTAAAAGTGGAAGGATTATTATCAATATCAACAAAAACCATATCGATATCATCATTAGTTAATGAGGTATCATTAAATGGTTCTTTAGCGTCTTTACTTAATATATTGTTTCCAATAACTGTTGCGTCTCCATAGATATAAAATTCGTTTAGAATTTTAAATGAAACAGCCTCCTGAGCAAACAAAAAACTAAAAAAAGTAAAGACAATGAAACTGAGGGTTAAACAGGTTTTCATCATTTTAAAATAAAATAATTAATAGCGTTAAATTATTATGCTAAATATAGTTAATTATTTTAAAGCATTGAAATATAAAAGATTAATGCATAAAAAAAGCGCTAAACTTCCATTTAGCGCTTTTATAAATTGTTTTAAACGTTATTATTTTTTATACTTACTATCTATTTCTTTAATAATTAAATCTGACAAATCTGATGTTGTATCTCCATATAAAACCGTTCCTGTAGACTCGTTTGTACCTAAAATAAATTTATAACCATTAGCTTTACCGTAGTCTTTTACAGTTGTTTTCATTTTAGATATTACAGAATCAATTTCCGTTTGATAAGCAGTTTGAAATTGTTGCTGTTCTGCTTGCATCATCTGTTGAAATTGTTGTGCTTTTGCTTGAAATGTTTGTATCGCTTCTTGTTGTTTCGCTTGAGACATTGTTGCAGCTTTAGCTTGAAGTATTTGGTATTCCGTTTGATAAACTTTACCAATACTATCTGCTCTTAATTTAAACGATTGGTTTAGAGCTTCATATTTAGATTCTATATCTACTTTCTCTTTAATATCGTTAATTACTTTTCCGTTATCTACATAACCTATTTTTTGTTGTTGACAAGATGCAAATGTTACTAAGACGAATAATGCTAATATTAAATTTTTCATTTTATAATAATTTAGTGTTTGCGCAAAAATAGAAAAGAGGAAATAATTAATCTGTAAAAAAAGACACAAAAAACAAATTATAATTATTAATTATCACAACTAATAGCTGTTATAGTTTTTTCTTATTGATTTTGAGTTAAAATAAAACCTTCTAAGCGTTTTTTAAAAAAACAGTATGTTATGGCAAAGAATTAGTGGTGAAAAGAGAGAGAAGGTGTCTTTAATTTAGTTTTTACTGTTTTTAATGACGTAAACAAGTGAAGAATACTCACCTGAACGTTTTGCTTTACTATTTGAACGTAGTCCGATAAAAAAAGCTGGTACCATTTTCATAAAATTTCCTTTATACCTTTCTGAAAGTAAGCTTACATAAAAAGCATCAAAAACCATAGGAAGTGTTTTTTTTACTGTCATGTTTTTTGTTTGAAATAGTTTTGAAATTGAATCTTTAGAGAAGTGCCATAAATGTCTTGGCACATCAAAAGCTGCCCAAAAGTTTTTATAATATAAAGCATCGTAACTTTTAAAGTTTGGTACAGCGATAACCAAAGTGCCATTTGGTTTTAGTAACTTTTTTAAAATTGAAACATGTTCTTCTAAATTTGGTAAATGTTCAAGAACATGCCAAAGCGAAATAACATCGAAACTTTCAGATTTAAAAGAATTTAATTTTTCAACATTAAAAACAGAATCGTTACAATTCTCATTAGCAATGGTTCTTGCTTTTTTATTTGGTTCTATTCCTGAAACCTGCCAACCATTATCTTGTGCTGTTTTTAAAAACGCACCCGTACCACAACCAATATCTAATAGTTTTTTTTCTTCGGAATTAAATGAGTTTATAAGTTTTAGTTTTCGTTTTAAAGAAATATTACGAACTGTATGGTATGCTTTTTCAAACAGATTCCTTTTAGAATTAGTGTGCGAAATATAATCTTCGCTCTCGTAATAACTTGAAAGATTTTCTAAAGATGGCTGAGGCGTAGTTTCTAAATAACCAAATTCTGTGTTTTCTATTAATTTAAATACTTCTCCAGAAACAGAGTAGTCTTTAACTTGAATGTGAATTTTGTTTTCTGTTTTCATTAGCTTTTTAAATGCGTAAAGCTTTTACAATGTTTGCGAAATTATAAACGGTTCCACGTGGAACAATCTAAAAGATCACTTGTTTTATCTTCCCATAAAAACTAAAAGCACAGAAATATCTGCAGGAGAGACGCCACTAATTCTTGAAGCTTGTGATATGGTTACAGGTTGAATTTTGTTTAATTTCTCACGAGCTTCTAAACTCATAGATTGTAAGTTTGAATAATCAAAATTAGAGGGGATTTTAATATTTTCTAACCTATTAAGTTTGTCTGCATTATTCTTTTCTTTTTCTATATAACCAGAATACTTGACTTGTATTTCAGTCTGTTCTATGATTTCACGATCTAGCTTATGGTCGTTTATATACTTATCTACAGATTCAATTTTACGCATATCATCTATATTAATATTTGGTCTAGCAAATATTTTATGCATCTTTCCCTGCTGCTTAACCGTTGCAGATTCTTTAGCTTCTAGAATAGGATTAGCTTCTTCTTTTGTAACACTTGTTTCTTTAAAAAAAGTAACGAACTTGTCTGATGCATTGTGCTTCTCTTCCATTCTTTTTAATCGTTTTTCACTTGCTAAACCTAAATCGTAACCTCTTGGTGTTAACCTTAAATCTGCATTATCTTGTCTTAATAATGTTCTGTATTCTGCTCTAGAAGTAAACATTCTATATGGCTCTTCTGTTCCTTTTGTAATTAAATCGTCTACCAGAACACCAATATAAGCTTCATTACGTTTTAAAATAAAAGGCTCTTTTTCTTGTACTTTAAGCGCAGCATTTATTCCAGCCATTAAACCTTGAGATGCAGCTTCCTCGTATCCAGTGGTTCCGTTAATTTGTCCTGCAAAGTATAAACCTTGAACTAACTTAGTTTCTAAAGTGTGCTGTAATTGTGTAGGTGGAAAATAATCGTATTCAATTGCATAACCAGGTCTAAAAAACTTAACGTTTTCAAAACCTACAATAGAACGCATAGCTTTAAATTGAACATCTTCGGGTAATGAAGTAGAAAACCCATTTACATACATTTCAACAGTGTTCCATCCTTCGGGCTCAACAAATAATTGATGGCTATTTTTATCTGCAAATCTATTTATTTTATCTTCTATACTAGGACAGTATCTTGGTCCTAAACTTTTTATTCTGCCATTAAACATTGGAGAGCGATCGAAACCTTCTCGAAGTAAATCGTGAACCTTTTCGCTAGTATGACCTAAATAACAAGAACGTTGATACTCTAATGGTTTAGTAGTATCTAAATAAGAAAACTTTTCGGGATTTACATCTCCAGGCTGTTCTACCATTTTAGAAAAATCTAAAGAACGTCCATCTACTCTAGGAGGTGTTCCTGTTTTCATTCTTCCAGACTCAAAACCTAAATTTATAAGTTGTTCTGTAATTCCAGTTGCAGCTTTTTCTCCTGCTCTTCCTCCTCCAAAATTTTTATCTCCTATATGAATTAATCCATTTAAAAAAGTACCATTTGTTAGCACTACAGATTTTGCTTTTACTTCAATACCAAGAGATGTTTTTACACCTGTAACTTTTCCGTTTTCAACAATTAAACCAGAAACCATTTCTTGGTAAAAGTCTAAATTTTTTGTTTTTTCTAAAAGCAATCTCCAATCTTCAGCAAACCTCATTCTATCGCTTTGAACTCTTGGACTCCACATTGCAGGCCCTTTAGATTTGTTTAACATCTTAAACTGAATAGCAGAGGTGTCACTAACAATACCACTGTAACCTCCAAGTGCATCAATCTCTCTTACTATTTGTCCTTTAGCAATTCCACCCATAGCAGGATTACAAGACATTTGCGCAATGTTTTGTAAGTTCATGGTAATTAGCAATGTTTTGCTACCCATATTAGCTGCTGCTGCTGCTGCCTCACTTCCTGCGTGACCAGCTCCAACAACTATAACATCGTAAACTTCGTTAAACATACTTTTATTAATTGTTCCACGTGAAACAAATACAAACTATATTGTTTCAAAATGAAATTAATTTAAAATTAAACATTATAGTGTTCCACGTGAAACATTATAATTACTTTTTTTAAGTCTGCAAATATACTGCGAATTAATGAATTCTATTTAAGTGTATTAAGGTAGAAATTTTCTTTATTTCGCATTTGCTTGGCATCTATTTCGGTCTTGTCTTTATAACCACAATAATGTAAAATACCGTGTATAATTACACGATGTAATTCTTCTTGAAAAGAAACCTCAAAGTCTTTAGCATTCTCATCTACTCTTTCGGTTGAAATAAATATATCACCTTGTAGTGTTTTTCCTACTGAATAATCGAAACTAATAATATCTGTAAGTGTATCGTGATTTAAAAAATCTACATTTAATTTATGAAGGTAATCATCGTTACAAAAAACATAATTTATGTCATCTTCTTTGCAATTTTCTGATTTAATAACAGATGTTATCCATTCTGAAATCTTAATTTCATTAGGTAATTTGAAGTCATTCTCGTAGTTAAAACTAATCATTCTTTTGTTTAAAATACTCCTGTACTTTTTGTTTGTAAATTTGCTGCAAAGGTAAGGCTTGCTTATTCAATATTTCTGTAGTATTAAAGTATTCTTTTGCTTTAGGTATCTGGTTATTTGTAGTGTTTGAATAATCCTTTTTATTAGTTTCGGACTTACGCTTTGTGTCTTGACCTTGTTCTAAAGTAGCTTTTTCTAACTTTAAAAGTTGATGTTGTAAATTCATCATTTTAGACAGCGTCTCATTTGTAAATCCATTATTTATAAGATCTTCTTCGACATCTTCCATCTCTTTTAATAACTGCTTGGCTTCACCAGGAGTTCCTTTACCCATTTTTTCATCTAATGCTAGTTTGTCTTCTAAAGCTTGACGAATCATTTGTTGCTGTTGGTAAATTTTATATAATTCTCCATTTACATCTTCGTTAAAACCATCTTGACCTTCTTGGTTTCCTCCTTTTCCTTTACCATCACCTTGACCTTCTCCTTCTCCTTTCCCATCTTTACCTTTCTTTCCTTTTTCTCCTTTTTTGCCATTCTCACCACCTTCTCCATCTTCACCTTCTTCACCTGGTTTTTTTCCTTTACCAGGATTGTCTCCTGGTTTATCTCCTGGCTTTTCACCTGGTTTGGATCCTTCACCTTCTTCTGGTTTACCACTGTCTCCTTTTTTTGTTCCTTCTTCCATTTTCTTATTGAGCTCTTCTTGACTCATAATAATATCTGGAAGTGGCATACCGCCTTCTCCTTGTCCAGGTGAGGGCATAGACATTGCATTTTGCAGTTGATCTAAAGCATCACTTAAAAAATTAGCTAAATTATTTGCAGAGGTTACTGCGTATTGTTGAGATGATACACCTCGATATAAATTGTTCTCTGAAAGTTCTGCTAGAGACTTGTCTATGTTAAAATAAACTTCTGATATCTCCTTATTTACTTCTTCAGATAGTTTAGGTTGGCGTAAAGACAAAGCAAATAAACTATCATCAACATGTTCAAAATGTGTGCGTAAATCTTTTTGTTTTCTTAAATACGTTGCGTATTCGTTATGGTTAACCTCAATACTTTTAAATTGCTTCATTACTTTTTCTTCATCAAAAGAAAAAAGAACTAAATTATCTAAAATTTGTCGAAGCATTTCAACGTCTTCTTCCAATGCGTCTTCTGACGCTTGACCCATTTGAGCTTGCATTTGCATGCTCATTTCTTTCATTTTTTGTGCAGCGGCTTTTTGCTTTTTTTTAGCTTTAGCATTCTCACTTTGTTTTTCCTCTTGACTTTGCGATTCCTCTTTTTTCTCTAAAGCTTCAGTTGCTTTTTCTTGGTCTTCGTTTACATTTTCTTCTTTGTTTTCATTTCTTGGCAACTTTACTGGTTGCTTTAATTCTTGGTTATCTTTTTCAAGTTCGTCTAACTGTTTTTGAATGTCTTCAAATTTCTTATTGAGTTCTTCTTGTTTTTCTTTAGTGTTCTCTTTTGGTTCCTCGTTAGCCAATTTATCTTGTTCTTTGGCAAGTTTATCTAACTCATTGCCAATTTTTTCCATCTTTTTATTAACGTAATAGCGTTTAGTTAATTCCAGCATTTGCTCAAGACTTCTTTTTTGAGTTTTAGCTTTTTTTGCTAGCTTATCTAGTTTCTCAGAAAACTCTTCCTTGCTCATTTTCTCGCGTAATTTTTCGAGTTCCTCAAGTAGTTTTTCGTCTTTTTTAAGCTGCTCTTCGTTTTCTTTTAAACGCTCTTTTAAATCTTCTTTAAATTGATCTTTTTCTTTATTTTCTTTTTGAAAATCTTCTAAATTCTTTTGAAGTTTTTTATTAAACTTCTGCATCATTTTTTCTTGCTGTTTTTGACGCTTCATAAAGTTTTCAAACTTTTTTTTATCATTAAAATTAAGTTCAGACTTTTCTTTTTGTGTTTTAGAAAGTTCTTCTAGCTCTTTTTGTTGTTCATCAAACTTTTCTAAAGATTTATTTAAATCTTGAATGGTTTCGTTTTGCTCATTCAATTGCTTTTTTTCCTCTTCGTCTGCTGTTCGTTTTCGATAACTAAACACACTACTTTTAGTGCTTTT
>NZ_JALZVX010000211.1 GCF_023299985.1 Lacinutrix sp.
TCCACACGTACACCTTCTACAACAATACATCGCGAACCAATAAAAGCACCATCTTCAATAATAACTGGAGCGGCTTGTAAAGGCTCTAAAACACCACCAATACCAACACCACCAGACAAGTGTACGTTTTTACCAATCTGTGCGCAACTACCAACTGTAGCCCAAGTATCTACCATTGTACCTTCATCTACATAAGCACCAATATTAACATAACTAGGCATTAAAATAGTACCACTAGAAATATAAGCACCATGTCTAGCAATAGCATTTGGTACCACTCTAATTCCTTTTTCTTTATAACCTGTTTTTAATGGAATTTTATCATGGTATTCAAAAATACCAGCTTCCAATGTTTCCATTTTTTGAATAGGAAAATATAGAACCACAGCCTTTTTAACCCACTCGTTTACTTGCCATCCATCAGTAGTTGGTTCTGCAACACGTAAAGTGCCTTCGTCAAGTAATCCTACTACTTTTCTAATAGCTGCTTGCGTAGCATCTTCTTTTAATAAATCTCGGTTATCCCAAGCATTCTCTATAGTTTGTTGTAGTGCTTTCATCTATAATATTTTGTTTTCTGTGTTTATGCTAAATCTATTTTGTAAAGGCAAAAAAAACGTATCCTTAATTATATGTTTTTTGGGCGTGCCCTAAAGGTCAGGCTCTCGGCAGTCGCTCTCTGCGAGGAGCTTCAACAAATGCCTCCATCCTTCACGCAAATATAACCTCTATTTATAATTTAGCATAATATTTATGTATGTAGTATAGAATAACTAAATTTGCTAAAAAATTAACAATGGCTCAAATTCTAGCAATAGATTATGGTAAAGTAAGAACAGGATTGGCTGTAACAGACGATATGCAAATTATTGCTTCTGGACTAACTACTGTACCAACAAACGAGCTATTAGATTTTTTAAAAGAATATACTAAAAAAGAAAACGTAGAATTATTCTTGGTTGGTGAACCCAAACAAATGAATAACCAAGCAAGCGAAAGCGAAGTTTTAATTAAACCTTTTATTAGTAGATTACGTACTTTTTTTCCACAGATACCTATTAAAAGAGTAGATGAGCGTTTTACCTCTAAAATGGCAATGCAAACCATGATAGATAGTGGTTTAAAGAAAAAACAACGTCAAAACAAAGCACTTGTAGATGAGATAAGTGCAACTATTATACTGCAGTCGTATTTGTATAATTTATAGTATTACATCTGTTTTTTAAGTATTTAAACGAATTTGTTAATCTGTATTCATGTTAATATATTCTTAAGTTCATGATATATATAAGTTTGTAAAAAAATATATATCATGAAAAAAATTACTTTATTATTATTTGCTTTCTTTTTAACACTAAACATGTTTGGACAATGTCCTGCTTTAACAATGGCAACAGAGTTTAATATTAACTTTTCAGACAATGATAATATTCCAAACACTTTTAATGCTTGTTCTTCCGTTTATCCTCAAACAGTAACTACAGCTAATGGGTCTGTATATGGAAGAGGATCATGTGGTCAAGGTCAATTATCTTATTCTAAACAATCAGGACCAGGAATAGATCCAGATAACTTTACAATGGATTTTGGGTTTGGACCTTGTACTTATGTTAATGGACAATTAACTACTTTATCTAATAGTGAGTTTGTTGTTAGTGAATTTGAAGTTTATCCAAATCCAGTAACTAAAGGAAAACAACTAAATATTAACTTTCCAAACGAGAGTAATTATAATGTAACTATAATAAATATTTTAGGAAAGACTGTTTACAATAGAGAATACACTAATAGCTCTAATATAAAAATAAATACAAATGCATTTGCAAATGGGTTGTATATGTTGAGATTATCTAATAACACTAATACTGTTGTAAAAAAGGTAGTAATCAATAACTAGAATCAATTAGAAAACAATTATAAGAGGCCTTAATATTTTATATTAAGGCCTTTTTTATTGTATTTTTGCCTACCCATAATAAATAGTAAATAATGGTATTACCAATAGTCGCTTATGGCGATCCAGTTTTAAAAATTAAAGCAAAAGAAATTGCAAAAGATTATCCTAATTTAAAAACGTTAATCGAGAACATGCATGAAACTATGCATGGTGCTTTTGGTGTTGGTTTAGCAGCACCACAGATAGGTTTACCTATTCGTATGTTTTTAGTAGATACATCTCCTTTTGCAGACGACGACGTGTTAGACGATAATGAGCGTGCTTTTTTAAAAGATTTTAAACACACGTTTATAAACCCAACTATTCTAGAAGAAAGTGGAGACGAGTGGGCTTTTAACGAAGGCTGTTTAAGTATTCCAGATGTTCGCGAAGATGTTTTTAGAAAACCAAACATTAAAATAGAGTTTTTTGATGAAGACTTTAAAAAGCATACAATGGAATTAGATGGTTTAGCTGCAAGAGTATTCCAACATGAGTTCGATCACATTGATGGTGTTCTATTTACAGACAAGTTATCTAGTTTAAAAAAGCGCCTAATAAAAAGCAAATTGCAAAATATTTCTAAGGGTAAGATTATAGTAGATTACAGAATGAAATTCCCTAACCAAAAAAAGAAACGCTAAAAACTTGCAAAACATAATCGAGTACAAGATATTTGCGCTCCTTAATAACAAAACAAAATGGCATTAGATAAAATATTAGCAATTTCAGGAAAACCTGGTTTATACCAATTAGTAACCCAAACAAGAGGTGGCTTTATTGCAAAATCGTTATTAGATAATCGTAAAATATCTGTTAGTATCCAACAGAATGTTAGCATATTAAGTGAGATTGCAATTTATACTTTAACAGAAGAGGTTCCTTTACGAGAAGTTTTAAGTAAAATTAAAACCAAAGAAAAAGGTGAGCAAACTTCGGTAAGCCATAAAGATGGTAAAGATAAGCTAGAAGAATATTTCTTTGAAGTATTACCAGATTACGATGAGGATAGAGTATATGCTAGTGATATTAAAAAAGTAGTACAATGGTACAATATGCTTCAAAAGCATGACTTATTAGATTTAGAAGACAAAAGAAAATCAGACGAAGAAGAATAGATTTTCTTATTCAATTTTATAAATTAAAATCCAGCTTTTTAGCTGGATTTTTTTGTTTACATTAACTTTGCAAAAACATTTTAAATGAATTCCAGAGCCAATCAATTAAAAGCATTCGATCGTTTATTAACCATTATGGACGAGCTTCGTGAGCAATGTCCTTGGGATAAAAAACAGACAATGGAAAGTCTACGTCATTTAACAATTGAGGAAACTTATGAGCTTGGTGATGCTATTTTAGATAACGATTTAGAAGAAGTTAAAAACGAAGTAGGCGATTTACTATTGCATTTAGTATTCTATGCAAAAATAGGAAGCGAAACAAATGCTTTTGATATTGCAGATGTTTGTAACTCTATTTGCGAAAAACTAATTCACAGACATCCACATATTTATGGAGACGTAAAAGTAAAAAATGAAGAAGAAGTAAAGCGCAATTGGGAAAAATTAAAACTAAAAGAAGGTAGAACAAGTGTTTTAGAAGGTGTGCCTAAAAGTTTGCCAGCTTTGGTAAAGGCAAGCCGTATTCAAGATAAAGTTGCAGGTGTTGGTTTCGATTGGGAAAAACCAGAGCAAGTTTGGGAGAAAGTAGAGGAGGAGCTTGAAGAGTTTAAAGTTGAGGTAGCTAAAAACGATGCAGAAGCAATGGAAGACGAGTTTGGAGATGTTTTATTCTCATTGGTTAATTATGCACGTTTTAAAAATATTAATCCAGAAAACGCTTTAGAACGCACTAATAAAAAATTCTCTAAAAGGTTTCAATATTTAGAGTCTAAAGCAAAAGCTTTAAATAAAGATTTAAAAGACATGACACTTCAAGAGATGGATGTTTTTTGGGAGGAAGCCAAAAAAATGTAATCAGAAAAAATGATGTTTCAATTTTTTCAGATACTCTAGTTTTTTGGGAGGAAGCCAAAAAAATGTAAT
>NZ_JALZVX010000212.1 GCF_023299985.1 Lacinutrix sp.
TAAAATAATAAAACTTAAAGTTTAATAAAAACGCCTCTACTGAGGCGTTTTTATTTATTTCGTAACTTTGGAACACTATTTGCGACTATACAAATAAATATAAATTAGTAAAATGAAAAAATACATTGTTTTAGCATTATTTACAGTTTTTGCAACTGTAACATTATCAGCACAAGAAATTAATTGGGTAACACTTGAAGAAGCTGTTGAGCTTCAAAAAAAGAATCCAAAAAAAATAATGATGGACGTCTATACTTCTTGGTGTGGACCATGTAAAATGCTAGATAAAAATACATTTGGTAATAAAGACGTTGCTAATTATGTAAACAAGCATTACTATGCAGTAAAATTTAATGCAGAAGGTAATGATGTGATTAAGTTTAACGAGAAAACTTTTGAGAATCCTAACTACAATCCTGCAAAAGCAAAACGTAGAAATTCGGGTCACCAATTAGCGCGTTATTTTAGTGTTAAAGCATATCCAACTATTGTATTTTTGGATGAGAGATCTCAGTTAATTACATCTGTTACTGGTTACAAAAAGCCACAACAGTTAGAATTATACCTAAAAATGTTTAAAAAAAATGAGCATACAGATATGGATACACAAGCAAAATTTAACACGTATTTTAAAGAATTCAAACCAGAGTTTTCTGAGTTATAAATTAAATTAGTCAATAACAAAAGCTCCCTTTTCACCAGTATAGTGAAAAGGGATTTTTTGTTTTAGGCAACTTGCTTTCCAACGCGCAACATAAGATTTGTAGTTGCTACCATCTGCAATAATTTGCTTAGGTTTTATAGAGTCTATTAGTCTAGACATGTTTATTCTTGGAGATTGCGTTAGTATAACGTAATCAGGTTTAAGTATTTTAAGGTTATAAACACCTAAACTATCTATTATAATAATAGTGCTATTTTTAGTGTGGATGAATGCTGGTGTTTTATGTTGGTTTATTTCTGTAATAGTATTGCCAATGGTAAAATCTTTTAAATTACTAAATTGATTTAAGCTATCTAAATCTGTAAATACATCAAGGCGATTATTAGTTTTTTGTCCAATAACAGTATATCTACTTTTATGAAACAATGTTAATGTATTGTTGCTATTGTTGTACTTTGTATAAATATTTACACTTTGAAAAAGTAAAACAGAAACTAGTGTTAACTTCAGCCATTTATAGTTTTTATGTATAGCCAACTGCACAAATGCAATAGCAAATAAATACGCAGTAATAACTTGCCAGCCATTAAAAGAAATGTCTTTAAATAAAAAGGATTCTTGGTTAGATAGCCATCTCATTAAATCGTTCATTCCAGAAATAATAAAACTAAAACCATCGACTAGAAATTTTGGTAAAGCATTACACAATGCAAGAATAATAACCAAAATACCAATACCTAAAATAAAACCTAAAAAGGGAATAATTATAATATTTGCAACAAAAAACAAACCTGGAAATTGATGAAAATAGAATAAACTAATAGGTACAACTCCAAACTGTGCAGCAATACCAACTGTAAAATAATCCCAAACCTTAGATAAGATAAAATTTTTGGGTTGCCACAATTTCACTAACCTTGGTTGAATGGCAACAATAGCCACAACAGCCAAATAACTTAACTGAAAACCTACATCGAATAAAAATAAAGGTTTAAAGAGTAGCAACACAAAAATTGAAATAGCTAACGTGTTATAAATGTTTGTTGGTCGTTTTAAATGCATTCCAATAGCAATAATACTAAACATTGTTACTGCACGCGTTACAGAGGCAGATAAGCCAGCAATAATAGCAAAAATCCACATTAATATTACCAAAAGAATAATAGTTAATGCTTTACCATATTTAAAACGCTTTAAAGGTGTTAGTAGAAAATTAAGAATTAACAATATTAAGGCGACATGCAATCCAGAAACAGCAAGAATATGTACTGCTCCAGCATCTGTATAATTATCGTAAAGATCTTTACTAAGGTCTTGACGCTGACCTAAAATAAGCGCGTTAATTATAGCTAAAACATCAGGTTTAAAATTATAAGTTTTTAGTTTACTATTAATAGTTTCTCTAGCTAAATCTGCATAACCAAAAATGGTGTGTTTGTTTTCGCTTACGCGGAAAAGCCTCTCAGGATTTACATACAATTGTTTAAAAACATATTGTTTTTCGAGATAACTTCTATAATTAAACTGATAAGGGTTTATGGTTGATACAATAGGTTGAAAGTCTTCAGAAGTTATATAGATATTATCAACCTTTAATACTTTATTTATACTATCTCTAGAAACATTAAGTAATGCTTTTCCGGAAACAGAGGTATTGTCAATTTTTAACACATCTACAATATACTTGTCGTTATAATTACCAGATTTTAAAGTGGTTCTAATTCTAAAAGTAATTGGTTTTTTGTTAGAATCAATATTAGTGTAATTATTCTCGTCTAGTTTTTCATTATGAAAATTAGTAACCAGTATTCCAATACAAAATAGTGTTAAAAAGCTTACAGTTCCAAACCAAATAGTTTTGGTCATTTTCTTTTTAGAAACAAAAAAAATAATTGTTAGTAAAATTATAAGAAAACCTGTTGTGTATAGAATTATAGGTAATGGAATTGCTATAAAAAAAGCAATTAGAATTCCAAGAACTAAGCAAATGGTTAGTTTTATTATGTTGAAGTTCAGGAGTTTCACTCCTTGAAGATAGTAAAAAAAAGTTACAAAACACGTCTCGCTTGCACAAAGGCAAAATACCAGTATCTTTCTTTAAGTTTAGAGGTAATTACGCCTTTGCTAGAAGTAGAATGTATAAATTCTATAACGTCACCATTTGTGGAAGAAACTAAACCAACATGGTTTACGGTTCTGTTATTTTTTTGGGTTGCAAAAAAGAGCAAATCACCTGCACGTACTTTTTTTAAGTCTATCCAGTCTCCAGTTTTTGCCATTGCGCTAGACACACGAGGAATAGAAACGTTATCTTCTTTAAATGCAGTATAAATTAGACCAGAGCAATCCATGCCTTTTTTTGTAGTACCACCATATTTGTAGCGTGTACCTTTATATTTTTCGGCATTATTAATAATAGATTGTGCAATTGCAGGAGCAGGAGCAG
>NZ_JALZVX010000213.1 GCF_023299985.1 Lacinutrix sp.
TATAGCTTACACAGTAACAAGCATCATACTTAGTACTAAATGTTGTTTTAATATGGAATCATCCACAGGATTATTCCATATTAAAAGTGTACTATAATTAATATTATGTAAAATAGAATATTTTAAACAATGCTTCTATTTCAAAAATTACAGATAATAAACCAAATACAGAATAATTAAACTCCTAAAAGATTACTCATCTTTTTCTTGAGTAAGAAATTGTAAAGTGCCTAAATAATTGATTAATGTGCGATGTGATGATGATAAAGAAACAGTCACTTTTTTATTAGCATAAACAAGTATTGAAAAATCGTAATTTTCTGTACCTCTTTTAACATCTTTATTGCTAAAAGAAATAACTATCGCATCCTTTTTTTTGTGTGCGTTTATTGTATAATTTTTTGGTATGCTATTTACATGTATTCCTGAATCTATTTGGCCATATTGTCCTGTAGCTTGTCTTTGTTCTCCAAAATATGGTAGTTCAGATTCTATATTTCCTTGTTTGTTACTAATAAAATGTCCATCTACTCTAGTAGCGGTATTACCTGTTTTATTTATACCCAAGTCGTTAAAAACACGTTGTGTTGCTGCAGATGCTAATGGTTTTACGGTAGTAATATTTATTCTATAATCAGCGTTTTCTAATTGTTTTAAAAACGCTTTAGTTTCTAGGCTTAGTTTAGTATTATTTGTTTTTTTAGATGTTTTGCAGCTACTAAACAGTAATAGACAAAAACATACTAAAATAACCGTTGTATACGTGTTTGTTTTATTTCTCATAATTTTAAATTTAAAAAATTAGTATAAAACTATCATTCTTATTAACAGAATATTAATGATTTTAATTTACAATACACTTTAACTGTATACATATTTGTTTATGAGTTTAAATTCATAAAATTAGATTAACTAAACATCTAAAGGCAATAATTTAACGTCACCAATTCCAAATTGGGATTTCATAGGACTAAACCACGTGATAAATAGTATTTGTGTATCTCAGGTTGTAAAAAACAGAAAAAGTAAATACACTACCAAAAGTAGATTTAAAAAACAACCAATCAAATATTGTTAAAATACGTTTCGCTTGACTTAATAAAACAATACGCTGTTTAACTATAGCTTTCTATAATTGCATTTGCAACCAATTCGCCACTAGACATTGCTGCATTTAACGAGCCATTTAAAGTGTAATCTCCTGCTAAATAGATACTTTTTGAGTGTTTAAAAACATCACTATTACTTTTATATTTTACAGTTTCTAAATTTGGTAATGCACGTTTTATCTGGTAACGCTTAATAAAGTTTTTCGTTTTAATATTACAAATAGTATCTAGCTCTGCTTCTACTTTTTTTATTAAATCTGTTTCATTGTAATTGTGCGTTTTTACAACTGTCACAGACAAAAGCACATCACTTTTAGTATTGTTATTATTAATACTAGTGGTAAAGAAAATGTTGTTTATTAGTGTATTTTCATCAGCTAATAAACCAATTATCGGTTTGTTTAAAGTATCTTTTTCAACAGTAAAATACAAAGTGTCACAAGATTTCCAAGAGACTTTAGTTTCCGTTTGTAGTAGTTTAGAACTTTCTGTAGCAATAATAGTAATATCAGCATCTATAACTGTTCCATCTTCAAGCACAATGTGCTTCTCCTCTACAGTTTTTACAGATTTATTAAATAGTATATTAGTATTTGTTAATTTAGATTGCAACTGATTTGGTATGGCTTGAATTCCATCTTTTGGTAATACAGCCAAACCTTCACCAAACATTTTGTAAACAAACTCAAACATTTTACTTGGTGTGCTTAATTCGGTTTCTAAAAAAATACCACTAAAAAAAGGCTTAAAAAAGTTTGTAATAATACGGTTAGAAAAACCTTTAGCTTTTAAATACTCTAAAGTTGTTGTGTTTGATGTCTCGTTAAAAATAGAGTCTATAGCTTTCTTTTTTAACGCTAAATTCAATTTAAAAATAGCAAGTTTATCTTTTATAGAGCCAGTAGTTGTAAATACCGTTGGCAATAATAAAGATAAGTTACGTAAAGGATCTCCAATAGTTTGTTGCTTTCCATTTTTATAAATTACAGCACCAGGAACTAAGCGCTGTAAGTCTAAAGCTTTATAATCTAAATACTGCATTGCTTTTGGGTAAGCTTCTAATAATACTTGAAAACCGTGATCTAAAACATAACCCTCTACAACATCACTTTTAACACGTCCACCAACACGATCACTAGCCTCAATAATAGTTGGTGTAAAACCTGCTTTTTCTAATGCAATTGCAGTAATTAATCCGCTAATTCCTGCGCCAATAATATATATGTTCTTAGATTTTTCCATCATTTTAGTTCGCTGTTAGGTATTATATCACTTTTACAAAATTACAATATTATCATATTTAAAGTTTAAATATATGAATCGATTTTTATTGAAATAAACTAAACTTACTAAGACATTTTGTTATCTAATTTTGTGTTAATAAGCGTTGTTGTACGATTTTTAGTTACTTATATTTTTTTTAAATTGAAACCAAAAACACACAACAAACTAATCGTTCTCTATGTAATAGATTAAATTCATAATATTTGGTTAAAACGGAATAGTCTATTACTCTTTTTTGTATCTTTAGTTATAACTTAAAATTTAAAAATATGACAGTGAACTATGAATACGATGGCGTAACAGCTAGTCCAGAATTAGAAGAATACGTAAAAGGAAAATTAGATAAATTATTTAATAAATATGAATTTATAGTACGTGCAGACGTTTTTTTTAAAACTGAAAACGCTTCAACTAGAAATTCTAAAATGAAAACTTCAATTAGATTAAGTGCTCCAGGACCAAGATTGTTTGCAGAAAACACTACTGATTCTTTTCATAAAAGTGCTTCGGAATCTTTGAGTGCTTTAGATAGGCAATTAGATAAACGAAAAGACGCTATGCAAACGCATTAATAAAATTAAATTAAATATTGAAATTAAAGCTACTCGAAAGAGTGGCTTTTTTCTTGCTCTAAAAGTGTTTTGGAGGCTTTTTAATTTTTGGATATTATAAATAAAAGTGAAGTGCTTTTTTAAAGTAAAACTGAATACTGTGACTTTACACTAAAAACTTAAATATCAAACCTGTAATAAGCACACTTTAAATAAGCGCCTTCAGTAAACCCAATAGGATGGTCGCTATCATGATGCGTTTTTAAAATACATTCTGATGTTCTACTACTCTCGTTTAAAACTTGCGTATTAATATCGAAAAAAGATTGTGCTAAAACTCGAGAAGAACAGGATGCTAAAACCAATAAGCCTTTTTTAGCAGTAAGTTTTATACCTAATTGTGCTAGTTGCGCATATTTCTTTTTTGCAAGCTCAATCTCACTTTGTTGTTTAGCAAAACTTGGAGGATCTATAACCACAACATCAAACGTTTGCTTATTTTTAATCATAGCTTTCATAGCAACAAAAGCATCGTCTGCTATAGTAATATGCTTTCCAGAGTAGCTATTCAGCTTTCCATTTTGAAATGCCATTTGTAAAGCTTGCTTGCTAATATCTAAACTTGTAACTTCTTTTGCACCATTGGCAAGCGCATGAACCGAAAATCCGCCAGCATAACTAAACACATCTAAAACCGTTTTTCCATTGCTCAACTCACCTACTTGCTTTCTATTAGCTCTATGGTCTAAAAAATAACCTGTTTTATGACCTTTAATAACATTTGCCGAAAAATTAACATCATGTTCCACAAACTTTACTACTTCGTTTTCTAAAACACCGTAAACTACTTCTCCATTTTCTAAGTTATGAAGCTTAGACTGCTCCATACTTCTACTTAGTCTAATAACTATAGTTTCTACCCTAGAAACAGCTTGTAAGCTGTTTAAAATGGATTCTAAATAGGGTATCCATATCTCAGAATAGACTTTTACTACTAAAACAGTAGCATAAACATCTGCTATTAATCCAGGAAAACCATCGTTTTCACCAAAGAGCAGTCTGTAGCTATTTGTATTTGTTAGCAGTAGTGTTTCGCGTTTAGCGAAGGCTTCTTCAATTTTAGTATTAAAAAAAGTTGCATTTATAGTTACAGCAGTGTTTCCGCTATGCAACATTTTTATACGAATTGGTGAATTTCTATCGTATAAACCAAGACCTATAACTTTGTTTTTATTTTTTCCGAAGATAATAGCTAAATCACCACTTTTAGCATCGTCATTAATTTTGGTAATATTATCACTAAATAGCCAAGGATGTCCTTGTAGAACAAATTGTTCTCCTTTTGCCTTTAGCTTGATTGCTATTCGCTTAGGCGTGTAACCTGAAGTAATACTTTTGGTAAAATGAGTCATGAAAATTAAAGCGTAAGTTCCTTGATTTTAATACCTAAAGTCTTTTCTATGTTATTTATTTTTTGAAGTTCGCTTGGTAGAATTAAGGCAATAGATTGTCCTTTTTTTCCTGCTCTTGCTGTTCTTCCGCTTCTATGCGTATAGTATTCTATATGTTCTGGTAATTGATGATGAATAATAAAAGCTAAGTTATTTACATCAATACCACGTGCAGATACATCTGTAGAAATTAAAATTTGCAAGTTAGTATTCTTAAAAGCACGCATAACTTTATCGCGTTCTTTCTGCGTCATATCACCTTCAAGCGCATCAACATTAAAATTCTCTTTTTGTAATTGTTGTTTTAAAGATTGTGTTCCTGCTTTTGTTCTACAAAAAATAATACCACGTTCTTCTTCTCTGTCTTCTAATAAACGCATAACAGTATGCGCTTTATCTACTATTGAAGATTTTACAAAATGATGCGAGATATTAGCATTTACAATGCTTTCACGATCAATTTCTACACGAGCAGCATCTTTAGAAATGTAACGCGATACAATGTTTTTAAGTTCTGCAGGCATTGTAGCAGAGAATAACCACGTATTACGAGCACTATTAGTTGTTGCGTCTAAAATGGTGTTTAAATCTTTTTTAAAACCCATACTAAGCATCTCGTCTGCTTCGTCTAAAATTAAGGTATTAATATGGCTTAAATCTATTATGTTTTTATCTAATAAATCTACTAAACGACCAGGAGTTGCAACTATAATGTGAGTTGGTCGTTTTAAATTACTTATTTGAATGTCTATTTTTTCGCCACCATAAACACCTTCAACAAAAATTTTCTTATCGTTGTATTTAGTAAATTTAAAAAGCTGTTTCTTTATTTGTTGTACTAATTCACGTGTTGGTGCAATTATTAAACCTTGTACTGCTCGTTTATTAGAATCTACTTTATGTAGTACTGGCAAACCATAAGCAGCGGTTTTTCCAGTTCCTGTTTGCGCCAAACCAACAAAATCAATTTTAGATTTAATTAAAATTGGTATTGCTTGCTCTTGAATGTCTGTAGGTGTTTTTATACCTAATTCTTTAAGCGATTTTATGTAATTACTATGTATTCCTAAATCTTTGAAAGTCATATTAGTCTATAGTTTTTAGTCGTTAGACTTTAGTTTTTAAGCGTTATAGTAAGCAACTGTAAACTGCTACTGAAGACTGAATACTAAATTTTACTCTTCAGGAAGATAACCATGAATTTCTTCGAAAACTGTATCAAAATTAGTACGTAAATACACGTTTAATTTCTTTTTGTAATCGTCTTTAAGCCATTCTACAAAGTTAAAAGTGCTTTTACTAATACATTTTGTGTAGCGTTGTATGCGGTAATCTATATCGTCTTTAAGTAATTTTGCTAATGCTAAGGCATCCCAAAGGTCTTCACTATTTTCAATACAAATTTTTGCATGATGAGCGATAGAACGTTCCAATATTACTTTAGATGAATCTCCTTCTCTAACAGATTGGATATACATGGCTTTAATATTAAAATAGACATCTTCAGATTTTTCAAATTTTGCACGAAGCTCGTCTGGCATTTCGTATCTAAAGTTTTCTTCTAAATCTTCATCATTTAAAATACCATCAAGGTAAAAATTTGGAGATCTAAATATTTTATGCCAATCTAAGTCACTTCCCCAAGGTCCAAAACGATGGAGGTTGTTACCTAAATCTATAACAGTAAATTTATTTTTACTTTTTAGAATACGCGATCCACGACCAATCATTTGGTAGTAAAGCGTTAATGATTTTGTAGCTCTGTTTAAAATAATACAATCTACGGTTGGCTCATCGAAACCAGTGGTTAAAATACTTACCGATGTCAATATAGCATCAGGCGTCTCTTTAAACCATTTTAAAATTGCTTTACGCTCTTTTTTTGTATTGTTATTATCTAGGTGCGCAACAGGATAACCTGCACGTCTAAAGGTATCGTAAACATGTAGTGATGTGTTAATACCGTTGTTAAATATTAATGTTTTTTTGTTTTTACAGCGTTCTTCGTAAGATTGTATTAGCTTGGTAAGCATGTCTGTATTGGTGTATAAATCTTCAGAAGATTTTACAGTATAATCACCATTTGCACCAACAATTAATGAGGTTAAACCTACATTGTAAGAATAGACTTCGGCACGTGCTAAAAATTCATTTTCAATTAAAGAATGAATGGTTTCACCAACAATAAGTTCGTTATAATTATCCTTCATTGGAAGGTTAATATTACTACTTAAAGGTGTTGCAGTTACTCCTAAAATAAAAGATTTCTCGAAGAATTTAAATAGTTTTGTAAAAGAGTTGTAGTGTGCTTCATCAATAATAACTAAACCTATATCACTAATGTCTAACTTATCGTCATTTAAACGATTATTAAGCGTTTCCACCATAGCAACAAAGCAATTAAAGTCGCCTTGATCGCTTAAATCTGCTTTGGAATCTACAATTTTATTGGTTACACCAAACTCAGATAGCATATTAGAAGTTTGCTTACAAAGTTCAATTCTATGCGTCATTACTAAAACTTGTTTTTTGTGATGTTTTAAATACTGACGTACAATCTCTGAGAAAATCACCGTTTTTCCACCACCTGTTGGTAGTTGATAAAGTAAATGATAATCTTCTGGAGCATCTTCAAAACACTTAAAAATCTTATCAATTGCGCCTTTTTGGTAGCTATATAAACTTTTACCTTCTTGTCTTTCGTCTAATTCTAAAGCTGTAACCTTCATTAATTTTTTTCAAATTTTGAGATGTGCAAAAATACAACGAATTAAAGGCTTTCAACGAATAATTTTTAAATTTTTTTTAAATGATTACTTTCGTGTTTTAATATGAAAGATATCTCAAATAATTTACAAGAGCAATTTAGTGGGTTCTACAACACACCACATCTATTTATGGATCCAGTTTTTGGTATGAAACCTTTAATTACTTCAAAACAAGAGACACCAGTTTTTGAAGGTTCAGGATTAAAAAAAATAAGACTTGGAAAACGTGTGGAACGCTTTGTTACAACAGAGTTGAAATTAGATAGGGATATTGATGTTATATCCGAGAATCCTCAAATTC
The DNA here is from genome assembly GCF_023299985.1 of Lacinutrix sp. Taxonomy (GTDB): domain Bacteria; phylum Bacteroidota; class Bacteroidia; order Flavobacteriales; family Flavobacteriaceae; genus Lacinutrix. Next base: position 7,465 of record NZ_JALZVX010000213.1, read on the forward strand.
AAACAGAAACAAACCAAACCATTGGCGAATTAGATTGTTTGTATTTAGACGCAAAACAAGCAGTCCATTTAGAAATTCAGTTTAAGTTCTATTTGTATGATGCCACTTTAGGAACTACAGAAATAGACCATTGTATTGGTCCAATGCGTCGTGATAGTTTATTAGAAAAATTAACCAAGCTAAAAGAAAAACAACTACCACTACTCTATGCTAACGAAACAAAGTCAATTATAGATAGTTTAAATTTAAAAGCGGAGGATTTTATTCAAAAAATATATTTTAGAGCACAAATTTTTGTGCCTTATGGTAAAGTTATTCAGCTTAAAATATTAAACCCAAAATGTATTTATGGTTTTTACTTTAAATATTCAGAATTACAGAGGTTTAAAGACTGTAAATTTTATAAGCCTAAGAAAACCGATTGGTTACTTGATGTCACACCAAATGTCAACTGGAAATTATACAACGAAATTTTGCCACAACTAAAAGTATTTGAAGCTGAAGGTTATTCGCCTATGTTATGGTTAAAACATGTAAATGGTGAAATTAAAAAATGTTTTGTGGTAGCTTGGTAGTATAAACATACTTTTTGCAAATTTGAAAGGGAAACCCATTTTTGGCGACTTATTATCCATGTCTAAAAAACTACTCACTAACAAAACCACTTCATGACTTTAATAACCTATTTGTTTTTAGGAGTTTTAACTGCAACAATAGGTGCATTACCACTTGGCACAACTAATGTTGCTGTCATTAATACTACAATAAAAGAGAGTATTCAAAATGCATTAAAAATTATTTACACAGCAGCTTTGGCTGAAGTAATTTTAGTTTTGATAGCGCTTATTTTTAACAAACGTATTGAAAACTTTGTTAATATGAATATTTGGTTACAATATGCAATAGCTGTTATCTTATTAGTAGTTGGTGCTATACTGTTATCAGGAAGAAAAGAATGTGTTAAAGATGAAGGAGGTGAATGTATATACATTAAAAAACGAAAATATAATCCATCAAAACAATTACTTGGTTTTATATTAGGTTTAATAAATCCAACAGTATTAATTTATTGGATTTTAGTAATTTCGTTTTTAAAGAAAAAAATGATTACTGTAGATACAACAATAGATTACTCTTTAATAATTTTATTCTTAATTGGTGTTTATATAGGAAAAGTGATAACCTTATATTTTTATGGTAAGTTTAGCCATAAGCTAAAACTTAAAATGAAAAATATAACAACTAAAGTAAACCGCGTTATTGGTTTGTTACTTACTGTTGTTGCTGTTTTTCAATTTACTAAGTTGTTTTATACTTAGTATTCGATTTTTTATATTTTGGTAACTCTTTTTGTTATTGTTTTATAAATTTGCGTGTGTATACTCTTCCTTGAGATTCCAAACTTAGAACATAACTTCCTTGACTTAAACTTGAAACATTAATAGAATGCTGTT
>NZ_JALZVX010000214.1 GCF_023299985.1 Lacinutrix sp.
TTTTTAGTACTTCCGCAACTAGATAGTGTGATAATAGTAAGTAGGATTAGGACAATTTTTCGCATTTATGTAGTAGCGTTTATAGCATTATAAATCAACTTCGCAGTATTTTCACTCGCACCTTTACCACCTAAATCGCATTCTAAATCGTAATAATCTAAAAACATGTTTGTGCGTTCGTTTGGATCTAGTAAAGTATTTAACTCTTTCTTTAATCTTTTAGTATTAAAATCGTCTTGAATAAGTTCGGTTACAGATTCTTTATTCAATATTAAATTAACCAAAGAAATATAATCTAAATTAACAACACGTTTTCCAATTTGGTAAGAGACCCAACTGCCTTTATAGCACACAACTTGTGGTACTTTAAATAGAGCAGTTTCTAGTGTTGCTGTTCCAGAAGTAACAAGTGCAGCAGTAGAAATACTTAATAAATCGTACGTTTTATTATTTAAAAAATGAACATTAGATTTTTTTATAAACTGTTGGTAAAACGCGTAATCTTGTCCAGGAGCACCAGCAATTACAAATTGATAGTCTTTATAATCATCCACCAAACTAAGCATTACCGAAAGGATTTTTTTAATCTCCTGTTTTCGACTTCCTGGTAGTAAAGCGATAATTGGTTTATTACTAAACCCATTGTCTTTTCTAAAGCCAAATTCATCTACTTGTTGCCTATCTGCTATAGCATCTATTAGTGGATGACCAACAAAATGTACAGGAAATGCATGCTTATCTTCATAAAATTGCTTCTCGAAAGGGAGAATAACATACATTTGGTCGATATCTCTTTTTATGTCTTTAATTCTGCCTTCTTTCCAAGCCCAAATTTGTGGAGAAATATAATAGTGGTTTTTATAACCTTTTGGTTTTGCCCATTTGGCAATACGTAGGTTAAAACCAGGATAGTCTATGTAAATAATTACATCTGGTTTAAAGGTTTCAATATCTTGTTTGCAAAAGGATAAATTTTTTGTAATAGTTCTTAAATTCATAACCACTTCTGCAAAACCCATAAAAGCAAGTTCACGATAGTGTTTTACTAATGTACCACCAACAGCTTCCATTAGGTCGCCTCCCCAAAATCTAAAATATGCATTTACATCTTCTTGCAATAATGCTTTCATTAGGTTTGCACCATGTAAATCGCCAGAGGCTTCTCCAGAAATAATATAATATTTCATTTAAAGTTTATTGATTATAAAAATTAAAGCTAATAAAACGATTACAATTAAAACGCCTTTTGCATAATCTTCTTTTTTTCGATATAATAAATAAAAGAAAACTGGTAGGTTAGATAATGCGCCAATACTTGCACGTTTTTTTAAAACACTTATAGACTTTAATTTATTAGTAATATCCTGAGAAGATAAATCTAAAGTTACACCTATATATAAAGTGTAAATAATAATTGCAAGAATAGCTATTGAAAGGGCAATAACAAAACCTATAGCAGTGGCTTTTTTATTCATTAAAACTCCAAGTATTTAGTTGTTTTATGGCATTGTAAGCTGTTAAATCGAATTGAACAGGAACAACTGAGACATAACCGTTTTTAAGAGCCCATTCATCGGTATCTTCACCTTTGTCATAATTTACAAAAGTGCCTGTAAGCCAATAGTAATCTTTGCCTTGAGGTGTTTTTCGTTTGTCAAATTTCTCTTTCCAATTGGCTTTGGCTTGTCTGCAAATTTTAATGCCTTTAATTGTGTTTTGTTCTAAGTTAGGAATGTTAACGTTAAGAACAATACCTTCGCTTAATTCTTCATTTAAAACATTTTTTACAATTGTTTTTATATAAGGTTTTGAGTATTCAAAATTAGCATTCCAACTATAATCTAAAAGCGAAAAACCAATAGCAGGAATACCTTCAATTCCAGCTTCAATAGCAGCACTCATGGTTCCAGAATAAATAACGTTTATAGAAGAGTTGCTTCCATGGTTTATGCCAGAAACTACCAAGTCTGGACGTCTGTCTAGAATCTCGTTTACAGCAATTTTTACACAATCTGCAGGAGTACCAGAGCAACTATAAGCATCGTAATCACCAGTTTCAATATGTATTTTTTCAATATGTAATGTAGAATCTAGTGTAATAGCATGTCCCATGCCACTTTGTGGACTATCTGGAGCAACAACAACAACGTCTCCTATGGTTTTCATGACGTTTACCAAAGCATGAATACCTGGAGCTGTAATACCATCGTCGTTTGTAACTAAAATTAGTGGTTTGTTATTTTTCATTTATGCTGAACTTGTTTCAGTATCCTATGTTTCCCTAAAAAGAGGTAATGACTTTAATTACAATCAAAAATACATAATTTCTATAGTATTCTACTAAAATTAGCGGTTTAACAAAAAATTAGTGTAGTTACAGATACTTGGCACGGTTTTTTCTTTTATTTTAGTAGAAATTTTTCCCCCAACAACGATATTATAAAAGAAAAAACATATATGAAAAGGAAACATAATATATTAATGTTAGTGCTTTTATTAGCCTTTGGTTCTTGTAGTTTTACAACAAAAGTAGAAGACGATCCAGATAAAGATAAGCTTTTAGTACAGATAATTACATTAGCACTTGAACAACTACATTTTGCACCTAAAGATTTTAACGACGATTTTTCTAAAGACGTTTACACAACTTACTTAAATAGAATAGATCCTCTAAAACGTTTCTTTTTAAAAAGTGATATTGAAGAGTTTGAAAAGTTTAAAACTGAAATTGACGACGAGCTAAAAGCATACGATATTACTTTTTTTAATGTTACTAACGCACGTTTGGTAAAACGTATGGAAGAGGCTAAAACATACTATAAAGAAGTTTTAGATAAGCCTTTTGATTATAACATAGATGAAGATTTTGATACCGATTACGAAAACCATGGCTACGTTAAGAATAAGAAAAAACTAAAAGAACGTTGGAGACAATTATTAAAATTTAGTTCTATTTCTAATTACGACGAGTTAATTAGAACTCAAGAAAACGATACCATAGCTTCAGATGCTTCAAAAGCAAAAAAATCTTTAAAGGAGTTAGAGACAGAAGCACGTGAAGAAACCTTAAAAAACCTTGACGCATACTACACAGATTATGTTGAAGATTTACAGCGTAAAGATTGGTTTGCAATGTATATTAATGCGATTGTAGAGGAGTTCGATCCGCACACATCTTATTTTGCACCAACAGATAAAGACCGCTTCGACCAGCAAATGTCTGGTAAGTTAGAAGGTATTGGAGCAAGACTTCAAAAAAGAATGGATTACACTAAAATTGTTGAAGTAATTTCTGGTGGTCCAGCATGGCGAGGCGAAGAATTAGAGGTTGGTGATATTATCATGAAAGTACGTCAAGAAGACGAAAAAGATGCAGTTAGTATTGTTGGTATGCGAATAGACGATGCTATTAAATTAATAAAAGGTCCAAAAGGGACTAAAGTAATTTTAACCTTAAAAAAAGTAGATGGCTCTATTGAAGATATTACTATAACTAGAGATATTGTTGAGTTAGAAGAAACGTATGCTAAATCTTCGACAGTTATAAAAAATGATAAAAAATATGGCGTAATTAATTTACCTAAATTTTATATCGATTTTGAAGATTATAATAAACGTAATGCAGCCTCAGATATTAAAAAAGAAATAGAAAGATTAAAAGCCGAAGGAATGGAAGGTCTTGTTTTAGATCTTAGAAATAATGGTGGAGGATCTCTTAAAACTGTTGTGGATATTGCAGGATTGTTTATTAAAGATGGACCTGTTGTGCAAGTACGTTCTACAGACGAACCAAAAGAAGTTTTAGAAGATACAGATGCTTCTATTATTTGGGATGGACCATTAGTAATTATGGTTAACGAATTATCAGCATCAGCATCAGAGATTTTGGCAGCCGCAATGCAAGATTATAAACGTGCTATTATTATTGGTAGTAAGCAAACCTATGGTAAAGGTACAGTTCAAAATATATTAGATTTAAATAGAATGGTACGTAATAGCTCTCATGGAGATTTAGGTGCAATTAAAGTTACACGTCAAAAATTTTATAGAATTAATGGTGGCTCAACTCAATTAGAAGGTGTTAAGAGTGATATTGTAGTTCCAGACCGTTACAGTTTTGTAGATATTGGAGAGCGCGATCAAGACAATCCATTAGCTTGGGATAAAATAGATGCAGTAAAGTACGATTATTGGACTAGCTATTTCGATTACGATACTACTATAAGTAATAGTAAAGCACGTATGGAAAACAATACACAACTTAAACTTATTGAAGAAAATGCTAAGTGGATTAAAACACAAATGGATGAGGATATTTATTCTTTAAATTATAAAAAATATAAAGCAGAATTGAATGCAGATGAGAAAAAAGCAAAAGAATATGATGCTATTTCAGAATACAAAACAAACTTAACTTTCGAGTCTTTACCTTATGAAACTGCTCTATTTAAAATAGATACTGTTTTAAAAGAAAAACGCGTAAGATGGCATGAGAACCTTAGTAAAGATGTGTACATGGAAGAAGCTTTAAATGTCTTAGACGATTTAAAAATGACCTACGGAATTAAAAAAGTAGCCACTATAAAAAATTAGATTAGCATTGAGTACTGCAACAAACTCATTAAGTAAATTAGCGCTCCAAAAATTCAAAAAGAATTTTTGGGGCGTTTTTAGTTTTTATTTTATTGTGTTTGTTGGTGTAATATCTGTGTTTGCCTATGTATTTGCACCAGACAATTCTAGACATGCAAACCAAATGCATGTGTCTATTCATTCTAAAACGCCAGGATTTTCAATAGATATGTTAGTGTTGCCATCGCAAATTGAAAACAAACAAGGTTTTGTAGATAAATTGTTCTTCGGAAAAAATAATACTATAACAGAAATTCCAATCTCACATTACACTATTTCTAATAATACTATTAGTTATACCGAATATGCTTCAGATGGTTTGCAAGGCATAAAAAAGGTTTACACATTAGAAGATAGCACTATAAAACCTGAAGCATTAATCGTTAAAAAAACGTTCTATTTAGGAACCGATAAATATGGTCGAGATCT
>NZ_JALZVX010000215.1 GCF_023299985.1 Lacinutrix sp.
ACAAATTTAGGTTTAACTCCAGAAGTTACAAGTTGTTTAGAAGATCTAGATAATTGTGATGCAACTAATGCCTTATTAGATTATGTGAATGCTAACTCAACAAATATTGCTTTTGCTCAATTAGCAGCTCAAGCTATTTGTGATGGTTTTGAGGTAGATTTTATTAATGAAATTATATATGATATAGATCAAAAATGCGCTAAAGAGGTTGTTAAAAAAGTTTTAAATAACTCATCTACCTTATCGCAAACAATTTTAGGGTATTTTAATCAAAATAAAGATTATACTATCAAATATAAAAATACTGATATTCCTAATGGTGCCCAAGGCGCAGTTTTGCCTTTAGCAGATTGCGAAAACAATTCATGTAATATTGATGTGCTATTGAATAATTCAATGTTAAATAATAGTACTGATATGTTTATAGCAAAAGTTGCTCTGCATGAAACACTACATGCTACCTTAGTTTATTTGTTTGAAACTGGTCAATTTGTGGATCAAGGCTTAGATCCAGATGCAAATACAGATCCAGATTATAATACATTAGTATTATCGTACGTTCTATATTTAGTGACTACTAATCCTGAAAATTATATTGGCAGTGCTAATGTTTTGCAGCATAATTATATAAATACGTTTATAGATGGTATGATTGTTACACTACAAACTGTAGGAGTATCATTAGGCTATTCAGCAGATTCTCCTGTTATGCAATCAGATTATCTAGAGAGTCTAGTTTGGTCAGGCTCTTTAGAGGAAACACCAGAATTTGATGATTTTGATTTTAATGAGCAGCAATTGATAAATGCAATTGGTATAGCAGAATTATTTAATAATCCACATCCTTATCAGACCTATGACGTATCTGGTAATATTTTAAATAACGTAGCTTCACCTCAAGCTAATCAAATAAATAATACTAACGACCCATGTTACTAATATTCAAATTTATGAGAGAAGTATTATTATTAGTTGTTATTGCTTGTGCTTTTTTAAATTGTAAAGCGCAAGAAACAAATGTAGAAACTGCTGTTTTAATTTCATTAAATAATGAAATTCTAAAAAGAACAGCATTAAAAAGAGTTAAAGAACATGGAATTGTTTTCAAAGAGTGTAATGATTATAATTGGCATATTAGTTTTTTTAATAAAAATCCATTTGTTGAAGATGGTGTGTTGTCTAAAGTTAAGGACTCTTTAACGCATGTTTTTTTTAGCAAAGAAAATAGAGAAAATTATAATAAGCAGTTAAAAAGAAATGATTTTAGTTTTGATAAGTTAGATTTTAAAAGTGAAAAAATAGCAATCTATAGCGATAAGATAGAGGAAAAACATAAAACATATAAATTTGTTAAGTTTAATTCTAGTAAACCGGTTTTTTCCATAGATGGTAAAAAAGCTATTGTGTTTTCTTCAAGTAGTCATGAACCAAAAATTTATTTATTTGAGAAGAAATTGAATTTAGATTCTGGACTTTTAGAATGGAAAATTTATAAAACTTTTAATAGTCTGTTCTCAAACCTAAATTATTAATTTTTTTTGAATTTAACATAATCATACAAATAAAAGCCACAAGCAAAAAAGCTTGTGGTTTTCTTTCACAAATCTACTTTTACAACGTATCTTTGCATCAAATTTTTAAGCACTTACAAATAGCTTAAAAGCAAAGCAATAGATTGAGTACAGCAACCACAATAGCGAGTCCTTCATTAATTTCAGATTTTAAAGAAATCACGAAAATGCGTTTAGCATTAAGTGTTGTGTTTTCTTCAGTTGCTGGTTATTTACTTGGTGTTGATCAAGTAAATTTTACAACACTTTTTTTACTGGCTTTAGGAGGTTATTTTATGGTTGGCGCATCTAACGCATACAACCAAATTATAGAAAGAGATTTGGATGCTTTAATGGATAGAACCAAAAACCGTCCTATTCCCGCAGGCCGAATGACAGTGCGTACTGCATTTATAATCGCCACAGTATTTACCATTTTAGGTATTGGTATTTTGTATTATATAAATGCACAAACAGCTCTATTTGGTGCTATTTCTATTTTTTTATATACCTGTGTTTACACACCATTAAAAACAAAAACACCATTATCTGTTTTTGTTGGTGCTATTCCAGGAGCCATACCTTTTATGTTAGGTTGGGTTGCTGCCACAGATAATTTTGGTATTGAACCAGGCACCTTATTTGCTTTGCAGTTTTTCTGGCAATTCCCACATTTTTGGGCAATAGGCTGGTTTTTATATAACGATTATAAAAAAGGAGGTTTCTTTATGTTACCAACAGGAAAGCAAGATAAAGGCACAGCAGTACAAACAATTATGTACACGGTTTGGACAATATTAATTTCTATTGTTCCTGTTTTTGGTATAACAGGAAAACTAGAATTGTCTTATCTAGCTGCAACAGTTGTTTTTGGTTTAGGTTTATTTATGCTGTATTATGCCATTCAGTTATTTAAAAAAATGACAGAAAAAGCAGCCAAGCAACTTATGCTAGCAAGTGTCGCTTATATTACATTAATACAAATTATTTACGTTGTAGATAAATTTATTAGATAACTATGGATTTAACCCAAGGAACTTTCGAAGAAAAACAAGAACGCTCAAAAAAAATGATGCTCTGGTTTGGTCTAATAGCATTGTTTATGTCGTTTGCAGGTTTAACAAGTGCTGTTATTATTAGCCGTACACGTCCAGATTGGTCTAAAGAATTAGAGTTGCCACAAGTATTTTTAATAAGCGTTTTTGTAATAATAGCAAGTAGTATTGCATATATATTTGCACAACGCGCTTTAAAAAACAACAATAGACAGTTAACAACATTATTATTAATAACCACTTTTGTGTTAGGTGTGGTGTTTATAATACTTCAATTTCAAGGCTTTAAATCACTTATAGATTCTGGTTATTACTTTACAGGTGAAACTAGTAATCCTAAGGCTTCATTTATATTTTTAATTGCATTTTTTCACTTATTGCATGTTGCAGTAGGACTAATTTGTTTATTGGTTGTAATTTATAATCATTTTAAACAAAAGTACACAGCAGATAATAAGTTGGGTATGGAATTGGCAGGAACATTCTGGCATTTTATTGATATACTGTGGATATTCTTGTATTTACTAATGTATTTTGTAGGCTAGAATTACTCTTGAAAAGAGAATACTAAAAACAGAATTTATAAAACATACAAATCAAGGCTCAAAAATTATAGTTTAACATTTCTTTAGAAGTAGAAAATGATTATTTTTGTAAAATATTTAAAATTAACGAACTCAACTATATGAATACTACAGTTGCAACTACTGGAACAGAAGGTAAAACTTGGGGAGGAGGAACAGATCCTCTAAAAGCAAGTTATGGTAAAATGATGATGTGGTTTTTTATCGTTTCCGATGCTTTAACATTTTCAGCATTCCTAGCTGCTTATGGTTTTTCAAGATTTAAATTTATTGACTCTTGGCCAATTGCAGACGAGGTTTTTACTCACGTACCTTTCTTTCATGGTAATTATCCAATGATCTATGTAGCGTTTATGACGTTTGTACTAATCATGTCTTCAGTAACAATGGTATTAGCCGTTGATGCTGGACATCACATGAATCAGAAAAAAGTAACATGGTACATGTTCTTAACTGTAATTGGAGGTTTAATATTTGTTGGTTCTCAAGCATGGGAATGGAACACGTTTATTAAAGGAGAATATGGAGCTGTAAAAACAAAAGGTGGTAATATTTTACAGTTTGGTGAGTATGTAAATGAAGATGGAGAACAAAAATTTAAGCGTGTAGCTATTGCAGATTTTGCAAAAGCAGCACATGGAGATAGAGTACAGCACGAAAGTAAAAATGGACTATGGTACGAAACCGAAGGTGCGCTTCCAGAATATACCATAGACGAAGTTTATAACGGTTTAGCAGCACATGAAAATGTACTCATTAGAAACCAAATTATTAATGATGAAGGTGAGAAAACAGTTTTAACTCGTGCTGAATCATTAAAACAACTAAAAGCAAACGGAACACTAGTAGTACATGGTGCTAACTTAAAGGTAAACGAATATGGTTCGCCATTATTTGCAGATTTCTTTTTCTTTATTACAGGTTTCCACGGTTTTCACGTATTCTCTGGAGTTGTAATTAATATTATTATTTTCTTTAACGTTATTATAGGTACTTATGAAAGACGTAAAAACTACGAAATGGTAGAGAAAGTAGGATTGTATTGGCACTTTGTAGATTTAGTTTGGGTATTTGTATTCACATTCTTCTACTTAGTATAAACACAGCATAGTAATTTCCTTGAAGCAGGAAATCTAATAAAATAATTATCATTCCTTTGTTTATGCAAAACAAGTTTTAATTAAGAAGGAAATATAAATAAAAAGCATTTTAAAAAATGGCACACGAACATAAATTAGAAATATTTAGAGGATTATGGAAGTTTAAATCTAACATCCAAAAAATTTGGGGCGTTTTAGCTTTCTTAACTTTTATTACTTTAATAGAAGTAGGTTTAGGTATCTATAAGCCAGAGATGTTTATGCATACTTGGATGACTCCATTTGAAGGCGGTTTCTTAGCAACTCTTGGAAATATTTTCTTTTCTCCTTTAATATACATGAAACCTTTAAACTTCATATTTATAGTTTTAACTATTGTTAAAGCATACTATATTACTTGGGATTTTATGCACATGAGAGATGAAACTAAAGCGTTAAGACGTATGGTTGTATGGACAGGAGTATTTTTAATTTGTTATTTAGTATTTATACTTCTACAAGAAGCAGGATACATTGAAGGTGTATATACAAACGGATATATTAAACGTGATTTTTAAGTAAAATGACACATAATAATTTAGTTAAAATATAGTAAAAGGTGGTTTTTTAAAACCACCTTTTTTATTTTTGTAACTCAAATAAATTGAAACAAATTATGAGTAAGAAACCTATTAAAAAATACTTGATTCTAGGAGTATTGTTTTTTCTTCCAGTTGTTTTTTTACTCATGCTATATCCTTCTACAAACAACTATAATATATTAGATGTTGTAAAAGAAGAAGTACTTGATATTACTAATTTATCTTCTGTAAATAATTCAGACATTCAATTAAAAGATCATATTACAGTTTTAGGCTTTTTAGGGAGTGATCCAGAATCTAGAATAGTAGAAGCTTCAAATTTAAAAGAACTTATCTATAATAAGTTTAAAGGCTTTAAAAAATTCCAAATAGTCATGTTAGTGACTTTAGATTCTCAAGATAGAACAAGTAGATTAATTCAAGAGTTAAATAAGTACAGCGAGCACAAATATTGGCATTTTGTATACGCAAGCGATAAAGATATTAATAAGCTTTTTAATAGTCTTAGAACAAGTTTACAGCTAGATACAAACCTAGCAACCAATAGTGTGTTTGTAATTGATAAAGAGTTAAATCAACGCGGAAGACTTGATGATAGATCTAAAAAAGAGCTTGAAAAAGAAGCTAGAATATATCCACTAACGGCTTACAATTGTTCTGAAGTTTCAATAATTAAAAACAAATTGGCTGCCGAAGATATGCGTGTGCTTTTAGAAGAATATAGAAAATCTGGCAGAAATAAAGTAGACTCCTCTAACCGAAGAGCCAAAGACCTTAATCCTGATAAAGAAAACACTGAAAATTAATTTAATTGTTAGGTTAAGCGAAGGCCAAGACTAAAGAAGTAAAATGAAAAAAAACAACTACTCCTACATAAGCATTGCTTTTATTATTTTATTATTCGGAATCATTTTTATTCCAAAAATAGTAGATAGAATTAAAAACGACGACGTTACTCGAAACGATAGAATAAGTACAGGACAAGACAATAATTTTGAAGATAAATCCAAATTAGCTTTTATAGAAATAAATGGAAAGCCAAAAAAAGTGCCAGCATTTAGTTTTACAAATCAAGATGGAGAAACAATTACACAAGACGATTATAAAGGTAAAGTTTACGTTGTAGAGTTCTTTTTTACAACATGTCCAACTATTTGTCCTAGAATGAATAGAAACTTAGTAGATATACAAAATGTTTTTAAAAATGAAACTAATTTTGGTGTTGCTTCCTTTTCAATTTCTCCAGAACTAGACACTCCAGAAGTATTAAGAGCTTATGCAGAACGTTACGGCATTACAAATACTAATTGGAATTTATTAACTGGTAAAGAAGATGAAATATACAAATTAGCAAACGTTGGTTTTAATATTTTTGTTGGTAAAGTTGAAGATGATGACGCAGGTTTTGAGCATTCAGGAGATTTTGCTTTAATAGATAAAAATGGATTTATACGTTCAAGATTTGATGCATTTGGTAACCCAAAAATATTTTACAAAGGTATTATTAGTGAAAAGGAAAAAATGGATGAAGATGGTAATGAACAGGAAATTACAATGCTAAAAGAAGATATTAAAAAATTATTAAACGAGTAAATAATTCAAATGTTACTTCGAGTGATTTTGAGGTACGAAAAATTGTATCGAGAAGTAATTAAAATTTAGTTATGGAAAACATACAAAACGAAAAAAAATACAACAAGTGGATTGTTGCATTATCAATCATTATTCCTTTAGCAGTAGCAGGATTATTTGGTATTAAATTAAAAGACTTTGGTTTTAATGTAGAGCCTTTAACGTTTCTACCACCAATTTATGCAACCATAAACGGATTAACAGCTGTAATACTTTTAGTAGCTGTTTCGGCAATAAAAAAAGGCAATAGAACGCTTCACGAAAGGTTAATGAAACTTGCTATTTCACTATCTGTAGTGTTCTTATTGTTATATATAGCTTACCACATGACAAGCGATTCTACAAAGTTTGGTGGTGAAGGCGCAATAGCATATGTTTATTATTTCATTTTAATAACACATATTATATTATCAATCGTTGTTATTCCATTTGTATTAATAACTTATGTAAGAGCGATTTCTAATAATTTTGAAAGACATAAAAAAATTGCACGTATAACATTTCCATTGTGGTTATACGTTGCTGTAACTGGTGTTATTGTGTATTTAATGATATCGCCTTATTATGTATAACTTGTAATTTAGAGCGCAGCGAAGAATCTAAATAATTAAATCTATTGTCACTTCGAGTGATTTCGAGGTACCAGAAATTGTATCGAGAAACAATGCTAGTATATATATGAAAAACAAAATATTATTCTTTCTTTTCTCACTCTTCTTTTTCCTAAAGACTAATGCACAATGCGCCATGTGTCGTGCAGTTTTAGAAAACGAAGAAGGCCAAGGTGCAGCAAAAAGTATTAACGATGGTATTATTTATTTAATGGCAATACCTTATATTTTAGTATTTCTAGTTGGTTTTGCTATTTATTGGAAGTATTTTAGAACTAAGAGAGTAAATAAATGACTTTTTTCTTGTTTTATGCTTTTTTTTTGAACATTCATAAATATTAGCCAAATAATTTTATTTAAATGAAAAATTAAAAAGTTTAGCATTAGTTGCTATTTTTGCAAGTTCAATGTTGTATTCACTAAAAGCAGAAGCAAAACACCATTCAGGTAATTATATTAATGATGATGGTTGCCTAGTAGTTTGGTCATATGATTCTGCATTTTTTGGATTAATTCACTATAATACTCAGGAAGATGTGTTTTGTAATAGTGATGGATCTCCTATTGAACTTGATGGAGATACATGTTGCTCACAGTGGCCATAAGTTAATGTAATTAAAAGTAAAGAGCCTTTAAAAAAAAAAGGCTCTTTTAATTTTAAGTTTATGAAAAATATTTTATTATTTATTTCTTTTTTTTTTATTTCTTTTTTTGTTGAGGGACAATCACTTAATGGAAAAGTTATAGACGCAATAAGTCAAAAACCATTAATTTATGCAAACATAGCGCTTAATACAAAAGACAAAGGCGTTGCTTCAAATGAAGATGGTTTTTTCCTATTTCCAGAAATAGAAAAATATAAAAAAGACAGCTTAATTATATCCTACTTAGGTTACCAAACAAAAATTGTTGCAATTGAAAGTTTTTTACTCTCTAAGAGTAATATTATTCCTCTAAAACCAGAAACAAGTAGTTTAGACGAGGTTATCTTAGAGGTTAAAAAAGCAAGATATACCAGTGAGAATAAACTTAAAATAAAGCATAAAGGTTTATTTAGTAGCTCTGTTCCATTTGGGAGCGAAAATGTAACTTATATTGAAAATGAAAAAGGTAAAGATGGAAAAGTTGAAAAAGTAATTTTATCTTTTAAAGAAAAAAAGGAGTCGTCTATAAAAACATACAAAGCTTTTTTTAGAGTTAAGTTTTTTGAAAAACAAGATTCGTTATTTAATCCAGGAAAATTATTGTGCTATGAAAATATTATAGTAAAACCACTTAATAAAACTTATAAAATAATAATAGATCTTAAAGAGTTTAATATTAAATTTCCAAAAAATGGTATTATAGTTGGTTTAGAAACAATAAATCCAGAACCTAAAGCGCCAAGCAATTCTATGTATGTTGTAGCTCCTACTCTAGTTAAGTCGCATACAAATAAACCTTTTAGTTGGTCTAGGTATAGAGGGAAACAATGGTATTTAAATAAAAGAAAATCTCCATTTAAAAAGAAGTATTACACTAGCTTGTTTATAGGTTTAAAAGTAAAGTACAAAAAAGATGAAAAATAAATATAGATGGATACTATTTATATTCTTTGCTATTATAGTAATGTTTTTTTAACTAAAGAAAAAAACATTGGTTATAGTATAACTTCCAACTTAAGAATTATTACAAAAAGTATTCAAATAGATACGCTAAATAAAAAAGAGTTCAAACGTATTAATATTCTTTTCATTAAAACTTCAAAAGAACCATTGCTGTTTTATAAAATAGAAAAATCATCAAAATCAATTAGTATTCAAGAAACTACACAGTATTTTCCTGTAGGAGATACATTATATATTCCTATGGTATTTCATGCAAATAATGATAAAGGAGTGATAAGTGAATTTATTAAGATTACAGGTAATTTTCCGGCTAAAGAAATTAGAATTCCTATTAACGGATATATTAAATAGCTTTTTAACATATTTTTTACACATTTCCTGTAACAAATATTGTCCTTTGTAGTCTAATAGATATGATGTAGTAAACATCAATCAAAAAAACCAATCATTATGCTCAAAATCAATAAGCTACACAAATCTTATCCTATTGGTGATTCTAGTTTACACGTATTAAAAGGAATTGATCTTTCTGTAGAAGCTGGAGAGATGGTAGCCATTATGGGTTCTTCTGGATCAGGGAAATCTACCTTACTTAATATTATAGGTATGCTAGATGAGGCAGATGAGGGTGACTACATTTTAGATAATGTACCTATTAAAAATCTTACCGAGAAAAAAGCAGCTATATATAGAAACAAGTTTTTAGGCTTTATTTTTCAGTCTTTTAACTTAATAAATTATAAAAACGCACTAGATAATGTGGCTTTGCCATTATATTACCAAGGCTTAAAGCGTAAAGAACGCATTGAAAAAGCGTTATTTCATTTAGGAAAAGTAGGATTAAGAGATTGGGCAACACACTTACCAAACGAGTTATCTGGTGGACAAAAACAACGTGTAGCTATTGCAAGAGCATTAGCTGCAAACCCAAAATTATTATTGGCAGATGAGCCAACAGGAGCATTAGATACCAAAACATCGCATGAGATTATGGATTTTATACAATCTCTTAACGATGAAGGTAAAACCATATTAATGGTAACACACGAAGAAGACATTGCAAATATGTG
>NZ_JALZVX010000216.1 GCF_023299985.1 Lacinutrix sp.
AAAAAACAAGAAGCATTAAATGCTTTTAGAAATGCATCACAAATGGATTACGATCTAAAAATCCAAGAAGATGCATGGCTTAACTATGCTAAAATTAGTTATGAAATTGGAAATCCATACCAATCTGTACCACAAGTTTTATCGAGTTATTTAGATAAATATCCAGATACAAAAAACAGAGAAGCCTTAGAAACCTTATTAATAGATTCTTACATCACTTCAAAAAACTACAAAGAAGCTTTAGTGTTGTTAAAAGGGAAAAAGAGTTTCGAAAATAAAGTAGCTTACCAAAAAGTAGCCTATTATAGAGGAATCGAATTTTTTAACGAAAGTAATTATGTTGAAGCTGAAAAGATGTTTGATGCTTCATTAAAACAACAACAAGACGCAAAATACACAGCAAGAGCTACATTCTGGAAAGCAGAAACAGATTATAACCTAACAAGTTATGACGACGCTTTAATTGGTTTTAAACAATTTCAGCAACAAACAAATGCTAACCAAACTCCAGAATATAAAAACTTAGACTACCATTTAGCTTACACTTATTTTAAACAAAAACAATACGCTCAGGCTATTGAGTACTTTAAAAATTTCACAGCCAATAGTAGAGAAGATAAGGTGAGATTGAATGATGCGTATTTGCGTTTAGCAGATAGTTACTTTGTAACAAGTGCTTATAATAATGCTGTTACAACGTATAGTGAAGCACTAAGCGTTAATAAAATAGAAATGGATTATGCGTTTTTTCAAAAAGCGATGAGCTATGGTTACTTAGGACAGTCTAATAAGAAAATTTCAGAATTAGAAACGTTTATTACTACATATCCACAATCTAAATTAAGAGATGATGCCATGTACACCTTAGCAAATGCTTATGTAAAATCGGGAAATACAGATAAAGGTGTGACAATGTATAGTCAGCTAATTTCAGAATATAATAACGGCTCTTTTACATCAAAAGCATTGTTACGTCAAGGTTTGGTGCATTACAATAAAAGCCAAAACGAGAAAGCGTTAACCAAATTTAAAAAAGTAGCTGGAGATTTTCCTAATTCACCAGAAGCAAACCAAGCGGTTGCAACAGCACGTTTAATTTATATAGATTTAGGTCGTGTGGACGATTATGCAGCTTGGGTTCAAACTTTAGATTATGTAGAAGTTACAGATGGCGATTTAGATAACGCAACCTACCAATCTGCAGAAAAACAATATTTAGATGGTAATACTAACGATGCTATTAAGTTGTTTAATCGTTATTTAAACGATTTTAAAAATGGCTTACACGCTAACCAAGCACACTTTTATTTAGCACAATTGTATTTTAAAAAGGATTTAAAAGAAAACGCAAAACCACATTATAAATCGGTTGTGGATGCTTCTCAAAGCGAATTTACCGAAGAAGCTTTACTGCGTTTATCTCAAATTATTTTAGAACAGAAAAATTGGACAGAAGCACTACCAGTTTTAAAGCGTTTAGATGCTGAAGCTAATTTTCCTCAAAATAGCTTATTTGCGCAGTCTAATTTAATGCAAGCAAATTATCAATTAAATAATTATACAGAAGCTGTTGCTTATGCGGAAAAAGTTTTGAGTAACCCAAATTTAGATAATAAAGTAAAAAGCGATGCTCATGTTATTATTGCACGTTCTGCAATACAAACAAATAATGAAGCTAAAGCAAAAACAGCTTATGCAAATGTAGAATTAACAGCAACAGGAGAAACAGCTGCCGAAGCATTATATTACAATGCATACTTTAAAAATAAAGAAGGTAGTTACGCAGCATCAAATACAGTAGTGCAACGTTTAGCAAAAGATTATTCGGGTTATAAATTCTATGGTGCAAAAGGCTTAATTATTATGGCTAAAAACCAATATGCGCTTGGAGATGCTTTTCAAGCCAATTACATTTTAGAAAGTGTAATAAAGAATTTTAAAGATTTTCCAGAAGTTGTAACAGAAGCTCAAACAGAATTAAATAAAATAAAAACAGAACAAGCTAAAACGAATGCTTCGGTAGAGACTGAGGATTAGTATTTAGTAAACAGTTTACAGTTACAGTATTCAGTTTTCTTACTCAAATGTAAATAGTTCTAACTTGTAATGTTTTCATTAAAAAACAATAACAAAACTTTGTCATTCCTGCGAAAGCAGGAATCTACAAAATAACGAGAAATAATATAGATTCCTGCTTTCGTAGGAATGACAAAAAAAAGAAGAGTATATGTTTAATAAAAAGCAATTCTTATTACTAATAGCAATAGTAACAACTACTGTACTATTTGCTCAAGAACGCGAACAAGACACGTTAAATCCAGATGTTATTAACGTTATAAAACCATACACGCCAACAATTTCAGATGCTTTTAAAGTAAAAGAAACACCAACTTTAGATGACGCTGAAACAGCAACAAAAAAGGAAGTAAAATATAACATCTTTTCATTTCCTGTGGCTTCAACGTTTACACCAGCAAAAGGAAAAGCTGCAGTTGTTGACAAGGCGAAAAAAGTAAAATTATACGATAATTATGCAACTTTAGGTGTTGGTACTTATACTACTGTTGTAGGAGAGGTATATTTAAATCATGAGTTAAGTAGTGGTAAAAATATAAGCGCTCATGTTGGACATCACTCCTCTGGAGGAGGTATTGATGGTGTGCTAACAGATGATAATTTTTTAGACTCAAAAATAGATTTAACCTACAGTCAATTAACTAACAATTTAGAGTGGTCTATAACTGGAGGTTTTGGAATACAATCTTACAATTGGTATGGTTTACAGCAGCCATTATTTAACCAAATAACGGCAGATACTTTAGATGTTAGTCATAGTTTTACAAATGCTCACATATCTGGAGATTTAAATTTCGAAGAAGGCCTATTTAGAAGTGCAACTGTTTTATTTAGAAATTTTGCCGATAACCAAGATTCTTCAGAAAATAGACTTAAGTTAAGTGGTACTGTAGATGTGCCTATTAAAGACGAGTTGGTTTCTACAGTAGTAAGTTTAGATTATTTAAACGGAAGTTTTGATAGAAATTATTTTACAGATACAGAAATTAATTATGGAAACATTCAATTTGGTTTAGCGCCAACTTACCAATTAAAAAAAGACGATTTAACCGTTAATTTAGGTGTTACATTAACCTATTTAAACGATACCGAAGCAAGTAAAAGTAGTTTCTTTATCTACCCAAACATTAGCGCAAGTTATCGTTTAGTAGATGAAATTGTTATTGCTTTTGGAGGTGTAACTGGAGGATTAATTCAGAATTCTTATTACGATTTTGCAACAGAGAATCCGTTTGTTTCACCAACCTTATTTATTACACCAACAGATCAACAATACAATGCTTATGGTGGATTAAAAGGAAAACTATCAAACACAATTGGTTATTCAGTTAGTGCAAGTTATAAATCTGAAAAAGGGAAAGCTTTGTTTACCAACAATCCAATAACAGCAACAAATCAAGATTATACCTTCGGAAACTCTTTTGGTATTACTTACGACGATGTTAAAACTTTAGGCATTGCAGGAGAACTAAGTACAGATATAAATAGAAATTTTACTTTAGGAATTAAAGGAGAGTATTTTGTGTACAATCCAAAAAATGAAACCGAAGCTTGGAACTTACCAGACATAAAAGGAACTTTATTTATGGACTATCAAATTAATAAACAATGGTTTGCAGGCGCAAACTTATATTTTGTAGGTGAGCGAAAAGATCAAAATACTAGTTTAAGTTTAACTATACCATCAACTTTTGTAACCACAATAGAAACTTTAGATAGTTATTTTGATGTAAACGTACATGCAGGCTACCATATAAACGATAGGATTTCAGTGTTTTTAAAAGGAAATAACCTTGTTGGAGACAATTATAATAAATGGCAAAACACACCAGTTCAAGGCATTCAAATTTTAGGAGGTGGTACTTACAAGTTTGATTTTTGATGCAGAGCGTCATCCTGAGTATATTTCAGGATCTAAAATCTCTAAAATTTTAATAAATTATTCGTCATTGCAAGGTGCTAAGTAACTTCACTAAAGGAGCACATTAATCTAATTAATATTTTATAACGTCCTCAATATCAAAATCATTTTATTAAAAAATTATAGAAATCTATTATTATTATTATTATTGTGTTTCAAACAAATTCTATGAAACAAATTTACCTAATTCTACTAGCCTTTATTATTTCTATTCAAGCTTTTGCTCAAATTCCACCAAATGATGAGATACAGAATGCCGTTAATATAACTAGTCTACCTTTTGCTGATATTAATGTGCAAACACAAAATGCAACAGCAGCCTCTGGTGGAGGAATGAGTGGTGGTTGTGACATAGGAAACAATTTATCTAGGGTTTATTATAAAATTCCATCTTTTGGAGAGACGCAACAGAGTATAACGGTTACGTTAACAAATGGAGCAAGCGATTCTTTTATTCTTTTTTATCAAGGTAGTCAAGGAACAGTTGTAGATGATAGCGATTTAGGTTGGATACCTGGATTAGTTACTGGTTGTAGTTTCAATGAAGAAAATAGTGCAACCTATCAAACTTCACCTTTATACGATATATACATAGTTGTAAGCAACCCAACTAACGAAACAAACATCATATTTTTAAACAATAATGATACAAACATTGTAAACATACCAGATCCCAATTTTAAAAGTGCTTTGTTAGCGCATACTAATCCAGTTATTGATACTAATGGAGATGGAGAAATACAAGTTAATGAAGCTTTTGTTGTAGATAGGTTAAGTGTTACTAGTGGAAGTATTTCAGACTTAACGGGAATTGAAGCTTTTGTTAATTTAGAAGATTTAAATTGCTCATATAATAATTTGACATCTTTAGATTTATCATTTAATACAGAGCTGGATACTCTTAATAGCTTTGGCAATAACCTAAATAACTTAAATATTACCCAAAACTTAAATTTAGAATCTTTAAATATTGGTAATTATATAGGTTCAAGTGTTTTAGATATCTCTCAGAATGTAAATTTGAAGAGATTATATTTATTTGATTGTGGTATTAATTCTATTAATGTCAATCATTTATCAATTCTTGAGACACTAATTTTGGCAAGAAATAATCTTAGTTCGCTGGATTTATCCTTGAATCCTAACCTTAAATGGTTAGATGTAAATACTAATAATTTTTCTGCTCTAGATCTTTCATCAAATAATTTATTGGAAGAATTGGATATTAGACATAATGAATTACCTACGGTCGATTTAACAAATTTGGTCAATTTAAAATCTTTAGAATGTGGCAATTTTTCATTTTTTAGTACTCAAAACATATTAAATTCTTTAGATTTAACTCAAAATGTGTTACTTGAAAACCTTGAAATAGAAAATTCTAATTTAAGTGCTTTAAATTTATTGCAAAATATAAATCTTGAAAATTTGAGATGGACATTTAGTAATGTTGTAGATATTGATATTTCTAATAATATAAATTTAATTAAAATAGATTTAGATAATAATCTATTATC
The DNA here is from genome assembly GCF_023299985.1 of Lacinutrix sp. Lineage (GTDB taxonomy): Bacteria > Bacteroidota > Bacteroidia > Flavobacteriales > Flavobacteriaceae > Lacinutrix. The sequence goes on from NZ_JALZVX010000216.1 coordinate 5,515, forward strand.
TACTTTAGACTTATCTCAAAATCAAAATTTGTTAAGATTGAAAGCTAATTCAAACAGTCTTACAGCGTTAGATGTTTCTCAAAATCCAAACTTAGAGTTTTTAGAAATAAATGATAATGTTATTTCTAATTTAGACGTATTAAATAATTCAAATTTATTTAGCTTAGTCATAAGCGCTAATCCAATAAGCGCAATAGATTTGTCTCAGAATAGTTTATTAGCATTGTTTAAAGCAACTTCGACTTCTATTCAAGAAATTAATTTGAGTAATAACGCGAACTTAGAATCTGTTCAACTTCAATCTAATCCGTTTTTGCAAAGCATTAACTTTAAAAATAGTAATAATGCTATAATAGATGGAGGTTCAACATCTAATAATAGTTCAACTTCAGGAATTTTCGGTGGTACATTTCTAAGTCAATTCAGAGCAAATAACAACCCAAATTTACAAACCATTTGTGTTGACGATGTTGGTTTTGCTACAACAAATTTCACAAAAGATGCTACAGCAATTTTTGTAGAAGATTGTTCTATAACTTCTGTAAACTATAATATTATTCAAGGTGTGCTTGCTTTCGATAATGAAAGCGATGGATGCGATACTAACGATATTGTAGTAGCTAACCAATTAGTAAATACAACTAATGGAACAGATCAATATGGTACGTTTACAAATGCTTCTGGTTTTTATGCTATAGATGTTGTTGAGGATACTTATACAACTTCTGTAGAAGGCATGCCAAATTATATTACTACAACACCAACAAGTATTGTAGACACATTTACTAGTCTTGCAAATACAGAAATAGCAGATTTTTGTATTACTGCAAACCAAAATAATATTAACGATATTAATGTAGTTATAATACCAGTTAATGAAGCAAGACCTGGTTTTAATTCTGAATACCAATTGGTATTTGAAAATTCAGGAATACTTCCTGTAAGTGGTGATGTTACATTTAATTTTGACGATATGTCACAAGTATTTGTAAGTGCTAGTGAAATAGTAGATAATCAAACAGCAAACTCGCTAACATTTAACTATACTAATTTACAACCGTTTGAGATTAGAACTATAGATATTGAAATGAACACATTTACACCACCAACAGTTAATGGTGATGATATTTTAAATTTTACTGCTTCTATTTCGCCAACTAGTAACGACCAAAATCCAAACGACAATACGTTTAACTTAGCACAAATTGTAGTTAATTCTTTCGATCCAAACGACAAAACAGTATTACAAGGTAGTGAGATAACTTTGCCACAAGCTAGTGAGTACTTAAATTATGTGGTTCGTTTTCAAAATACAGGAACAGCAAGTGCTATTAAAGTTATTATAACAGACAATTTAGATTCAAAATTAGATTTTGAAACGTTAAGACCAGTGTCTTCTAGTCATGATTACTCTTTAAGAGTTATTGATGGTGATTTTCTTGAATTTACTTTTGATAACATAAACTTACCAGCACAACAAGATGACGATGCAGGAAGTAATGGTTTTATAGCTTTTAAAATAAAGCCAAAAACAGATGTTCAAATTGGAGACATTATTAATGGTAAAGCAAATATATATTTCGATTTTAATGCGCCAATTATAACTAATACAGTTGCAACAGAGATTGTTACAACACTTAGTATTGAGGATGTTAGTATTGATAGTGGTGTGGTTATTTATCCAAATCCTTCAGCTAATATTTTTAATATAAAAGCAAAAGATGGAATTCAAATTAATAATATCTCATTAATTGGTTTATCTGGAAAAGAATTATATTCTTCAAATAAAGCAATGGATAGAATAGATTTAAGTCGTTTTGCAACAGGAATTTATTTCTTAAAAATTGAAACTAATAAAGGATTACTTAATAAAAGGATAATTAAAAAATAGAGTATTCTAAATTTTAAACATTTCAAAGCGTCCTCTTATACTAGAGGACGTTTTTTTTATTCTTATATTTATCGCTTCAAAATTATTAAGATGAAAAACCTCATACTAGCCACAATCTTACTTACACTATTTAGTTGTAATAA
>NZ_JALZVX010000217.1 GCF_023299985.1 Lacinutrix sp.
AATCCTGCCACCCCGACTTTTAAAGCTTCAGCATTTGCTGAAGCTTTTTTTATTAGTGAAACTCTGTTTTGAAAAATTGAGCAACAAAGTATTTAAAATAATTAGTTTAACTAATCTCACTTTTTCAATGAGATCTCAGATTATATTAACTAGATATAAAAGCAAATTCATCGAAATGGATTAATGAAAAAAGATTTCTAAATGCAAAATTTGAATGGCAAACTGGCTTTGGAGCTTTAACTGTAAGTCAATCTCAATTAGTCAAAATAACAAACTATATAAAAAATAAAAAAGAACACCATAAAACGAAAACCTTTAAAGAAGAATATATAGATTTTTTAAAAGCTTATAATATTGATTATAAGACAGAATATCTCTTTAATGATTAATAGTGTCGCTCCTCTGGAGCTAACATAAATTCGGAAAATATTTTTCTATTAATATATTTCTCCTATGGAGCTTTAGGACTATTAATAGTATCTATTGTTTCTGTCAAAATATAAATAAAGTATAACACAAAGTCTAGCTTTGTAAGAGCTAGACAATAATAATTAAAACATTAATCTCTTTTTTCTTTTAATCCTTATACAAACTAGGTAATCTTAATTTAAACTTAACAGCCAATATTCGAGTTAAAATAACCACCAAACCTGCAATTATAAAAACAAGATTACCTTCTATAGGTAAACGTCTAATAATAAAGTATGCAATACCTCCAAGAATACAGGCTGTAGCATAAATTTCTTTTCTAAATATTACTGGAATTTCATTACACAAAATATCTCGAATAACACCTCCAAAACATGCAGACATCGTGCCTAAAGCTATGCAAATAATAGGATGTAAACCTGCATTAATACCTTTCTCTACTCCTACTACTGTATATAAACCAATGCCAATAGTATCGAATAAAAAAAGTGATTTACGTAAATAATCTATTTTAGATTTAAAAATAACAGCCAAAATAGTTGAGGCTAAAACCACGTAAACAAAGGTCATATTCGTCATCCAACTTACAAGAGTTTCTCCAATTAAAACATCTCGCAAAGTTCCGCCTCCAACCGCTGTAACAAAAGCAATAATAAGAATCCCAAAAGGGTCCATTTTTTTATTGAGTGCCACTAATACTCCAGAAATGGAAAATGCTATGGTTCCTAAAATATCTATAATGTAGAACATTGGTTATTAAATTATTAGTATTTTAATTTATTTAGTGCTTTGATAATTAAACTTCAAATTGCGTTAAATGATGATCTAAATGCTTGTAAAAAGAATTATTCCATTCTGTTGCAGTTAGTTTTCCAAAAGAATGAGATACTTTACCATCAAAATAATCTTTACCTAACGCCTCTGTTTTTAAAATATACGCAATAAGGTGTTGCTTTTCTTTTTCAAAATCTCTAGCATCTGCAATTATAAATTGTGGCGCTGTTCTTCCATTTTTAGTATAAGGCTTTTGGTTTACTACTGCATTTTTAACAAACAGTTTTAGTAGCATTTTGGCTAATGCATTTGGTCTTGCATGTTTTTCCGTATATACCATTTCGTAAGTAACACAACAATGTGCTAACATTTGTGAAACAGACATTTTTCCCCAATTAGGTTGCGTTTCTGTTGTTAGATTATTAATACGATTAGTGATTTCTGTGGTAACTTCTTTGCTAAAAATGTCTTTCATAATAATTAGGCTTTAAACTTATAGTATTACTATTTTAATGTAAATAGTTTTAGTTCTTTTTATTCAGTTATAAAGGTTCTTATAAGACTTCAAAATACATTTATAATGAACAATCTATTACTTAAAAAACAGATACCGAAGCAAGTTCGGCATAAGTTATTCTCTGCTTACATGTTCTGAGTATAATAATTATAATCTTTAATAACCGTATCTAAAAAAACTATGGGTTGTTCTTCTGGTTCAACTCCCATAATATCCTTCACTTTAACAACTAATTTAAGTATTACTTTATGGTTTCCTTTTCTTTTTGCATCGTCATACAAACTTTTAATGGTTTGCATTTCAGGATCTTTAAATAATGTAACCTGTGTATAAGTTGGAACATAATCCAATGCTATATCTTTAATAATAGTATCGTTTATTGTTATTTTACGTTTTTCAGAAATCACAGTAGTTTCTGCAGCTATATCGCCTAAACGTTGTCCAGTGCCTTTCATTAAAATTACAAGTGTTGCCAAACCTCCAGAAGTTAAACTCACATCTATAATTCGTAATATCCAACGCACAAAATAATTAGCGAAACTAGGTTTAGAACCATCTAAACGCACTACTCGTATTTTTAAAACATTCTTACCAACGGTTTGTCCGTTCCAGAAGGTTTCTAACAAAACATGATATAAAAATCCTGGTAAAGACATTAATAAATAGATAGACCAAGAATCTCTTAGATTTAGATCTAACAGCATTAATAACATAATTGAAGCAAACAGATAAATACCAATAATAAGACTATCTATTATAAAAGCACCTATTCTATCCATTATACCAGCTATATTTTGAACAATTGCTACATTTTGAGCTGTTTCTATTTGAAGTTCTTTCATATTTTCTTTTCTTTGAAAGTCTAATAAGATATTACATGCGTGAAGCTGCTTTCGTTAAGCAAAATAAAGATAAATGGTTAACATTTGAAAGTGTTCTGTCAAATAATATGGTTATTTCGCCAGATGAGCTCTCTAGTCTCTATATCGAAATCACAGACCATTTAAGTTACGCTAAAACTTTTTATCCAAATAGCAATACACAAGCCTACTTAAATGGATTAGCATCTTCTGCTCACCGCAAAATTTATAAAACAAAAAAAGAATCTAAAAACAGGTTAATTACTTTTTTTACACATGAGTTTCCATTAATGTTTCGCCAACACCATCGCGAACTTTTAGTTGCTTTTTTAGTATTTACACTATTTGTAGTGATTGGTGCTTTTTCTGCTGCTAACGAAGGTGATTTTGTACGTAGTTTTTTAGGAGACGGTTATGTAAACATGACCATGAATAATATAGAAAAAGGCGACCCAATGGGTGTTTATAAAGAGCAAGGCGAATTTAATATGTTTTTAGGAATTACCTTAAATAATATAAAAGTTGCACTCTATGCTTTTGGTTATGGTTTTATGCTAGGTATTGGTTCTCTTTTTATAATGATGCAAAACGGAATCATGCTAGGCAGTTTCCAATACATGTTTTACCAACAAGACTTACTTTGGGAATCTGCTAGAACAATATGGATTCATGGCACTATAGAAATTGCTGTAATAATAATTGCAGGTTGCTCTGGATTGGTTGTTGGAAATAGCATGCTCTTTCCAGGCACTTACACAAGATTAGAGTCTTTTGTTAGAGGTGTAAAAAACGGACTTAAAATTTTAGTTAGTACTATCCCATTTTTTATTATAGCAGGATTTTTAGAGGGATTTGTAACCAGACATACCGAAATGCCAGACTGGCTTGCCATTTTTATTATCTCTGCTTCTTTAGCACTTATACTATTTTACTATGTAATTTACCCAATACAAATACATAAAAAAGAACACATTAAAAACACATTAGAAACTCAAGAATTAACCACCAAATAAATAATTATAGAATGAAACAATTTATACAATTTAAAAAACAACGCGAACTTGGAGATATGCTAAGCGATGTATTCGCATTTTTACGTAATGAATACAAACCATTTTTTGCTTTAGTAATACAAATCACTTTACCTTACTTAATACTTTTCTTTGTTGGCTTAGCTTTTATGCTATATACATTTGGTGACCTTGGATCACTTATTACTAGTGGCTCTTCTCCTTTCGAAGGTGAAGAAATGGACATTTTAATGCTTATCATTTCTGTATTAGTACTAACTATTGCTGGAATACTAGTGTATGCTTTAGCATATTCAACAACCTTACACTACATAAAATCTTATACCGAAAATGATGGTGTAGTAAACGCAGACACTGTAAAAGACGAAGTAAAACAAACTTTTGGTAGTTTTATAGGTTTAAGTATCCTTAAAGGTCTTGTGTTGTCTGTTGGTTTTATGTTATGTTTTTTTCCATTTGTTTATCTTGTTGTACCAATGTCTGTAGTGTTTTGCATCATGATTTTTGAAAAGAAAACAGTTATGGACGCCTTTAGCGATAGTTTTAGTTTTATTAAAGACGAATGGTTAATGACCATTTTAGTACTGTTTGTAGTAGCCTTAATTACAGGTGTTATTGGAGGTGTACTTAATTTACCAGCAACAATTTATACCTATATTAAAATGGGTATATTTTCTGGAGATTTCGATGCTGCAGGAGATCCGTTTGCCTTTTATAAAGATCCCATTTACATTGTTTTAAATCTTGTAAGCTATGCTTTTAGATTCTTTTTAAACTTTATTACTATAATTATTACTGTTTTTATTTATTTCAATATTAACGAGAAGAAAAACTTTACAGGTACTTTTGAGCAAATCGATTCTTTAGGAAAAACAGAATAGTAATATGCAATTATTAAGACTTCTTTTTCTATTACTATTTGTTTGTAATATTGGCTTTTCTCAGGATAATACTATCCCTGAAGAAACCACTGCGCCTTATTACAAAAAACAAGACATTAGTAAAGAAACTCTTAAAAAATATAATGATAACGATACTTTTAATTATGAAGAAAAGCTAGCAGACGAAGATTCGCCTTGGGCAAAATTTAAACGTTGGGCAATGAGTATACTCATGCGAATTGCAGAATTTTTATTTGGTGTAAATGCTGCTACAGGAGCTGTATGGTTTGTATTAAGAGTAGTACCATATATTCTTTTAGGTACTTTAGTGGTGCTCCTTATTCGCTTTTTCCTAAAAGTGAATAGTAGAAACATTATCTATGGTGAGCAAAAATTATCTAAAATTAAATTTACAGACGAAGAGCAAATTATTAAAAATGAGGACATTAATGCATTAATAGCAGAAGCTGTAAAACAAAAAGATTATAGACTAGCCATTAGGTATTACTATTTATTAGCAATTAAAGAACTCTCGGAAAACAATATAATAGAATGGCAACAACAAAAAACTAACGAAGATTATATTAAAGAAATAAAGACTACTATTTTACAAAACCAATTTGGTAAAATAACTAAAATTTACGACTATGTTTGGTATGGTGAATTTGAAGTTGATGCTTTAAAATTCGAAAATTTAAAATTAGATTTTATTAATTTAAATAATAATGTAAAAAACTAATTTGGATAGAAGAGCAAAAATATACATTGTACTTACTGCCTTAGTGGTTGTGCTTATTATTGTTGTAGAATATAATAAACCACAAAAAATAAATTGGTTTCCTAGTTATGCTAAACACCATAAAATACCTTACGGTTCTTATGTTTTTCACCAGCAATTAGAGCGTCTTTTTTCTAAAGAAAACATTGTAGAATTAGAGCGTCCGCCTTTTGAAGTTTTAGATAAAAAAACTAAAACTGATATTAATGGCACTTACTTCTTTTTAAACGGAAATGTACAATTTGATAAAACAGAACTAGATAGACTATTAGAGTGGACAGCAGAAGGAAACACGCTTTCTATAGCCTCTTCTAGTATTTCAGATAAATTATTAGACACCTTAAATTTAGAGACTTCGGTTATTAGTAATTTTAAAAATTTTGATAATGTTTTTAGCCTTAAACTTCAGAATGAAGCATTAAATAATAAGAAACAATATAGTTTTAAAAAAGCTAATTTTTTAGAACATTTTTCGGTAATCGATTCTACTAAAACTAAAGTAATTGCAACAATTTCAAATGTTTCAAAGAACGATTCCATTGTAGAAAAGCAACATATAAATGTTATTAAACAAGCCTTTGGAGAAGGCGAAATAATACTAAATTTATTTCCGCAGGCCTATACTAATTATTTCATTTTAAAAGATGATAATAAAAATTACACTGCAGGTTTATTGTCTTATGTAAATCCAGAACAGTCTATTTATTTCGATAATTATTACAAATCTGGAAAAAAAGCACACATGTCTCCTCTCTATGTTTTTTTTAAAGCAAAACAACTACGTTGGGCTTATTACATTATGTTAATTGGTGCTTTATTCTATATAATTTTCGATGGTAAACGCAAGCAACGTGCTATTGCTGTTGTAAAACCATTAAAAAACCAAACATTAGAGTTTACACAAACTATAGCAAACATGTATTACGAAGGTGGTAAACACACTGCTATTACACAACATAAAATTCAGCATTTTTTAGAATACATTAGAGTAAATTTACACTTAAACACTAATACAATAGACGATACCTTTATAAGTAATTTAGCATCTAGAAGTAATAATACCATAGAAGATACCAAAACGTTATTTAATACTATTAATACGCTTTCTAACACTAACGATATTACAAAAGAAGCTTTAGAACAACTAAACACTTCTATAGAAACCTATAAATCCAACAACTCATGGAAAACCAAGATTTAGATTTTAATAACAGAATTCCTTTAGAGGATTTAAAAAATGCTGTAACAGCCATTAAAGCAGAACTGGGCAAAGTAATTGTTGGGCAGCAAGAATTTATAGAACTACTAATTGTTGCACTTTTAGCAGATGGACACGTGCTAATAGAAGGTGTTCCAGGTATTGCAAAAACCGTAACTGCAAAATTATTTGCTAAGGTTTTAAAAACCAATTTTAGTAGAATACAGTTTACACCAGATTTAATGCCTAGTGATGTGTTAGGAACATCGGTTTTAAATATGAAAACTTCGGAGTTTGAATTTCATAAAGGTCCTATTTTTTCTAACGTTGTTTTAATAGATGAAATAAATCGTGCGCCAGCAAAAACACAAGCTGCTTTATTTGAAACTATGGAAGAGCGACAAGCAACAGTAGATGGTACAACTTATCCTTTTGAAGCACCTTTTATGGTCTTGGCAACACAAAACCCAATAGAGCAAGAAGGCACTTATGCTTTACCAGAAGCGCAATTAGACCGTTTTATTTTTAAAATAAAAGTAGATTATCCAAGTCTTGAAGACGAAATTAAAATTATACAAACACACCACGAGCGTAAAGGGCAAAAACCACAAACATTAATTCAACCAATACTAGATGCTAAGGATTTAGCAGATTATAAAGCAAAAATCCAATCTGTTTTAGTTGAAGAAAAAATTATAAAATACATAGCAGAATTGGTTTCTAAAACTAGAAATCATCCGCATTTATATTTAGGTGGTTCACCAAGAGCCTCTATTTCAATTTTAAATACATCAAAAGCATTTGCTGCAATTAGCGGTAGAGATTTTGTAACACCAGATGATGTAAAAAAATCGCTGAAACCAATTTTAAATCATAGAATTATTTTAACTCCAGAACGTGAAATGGAAGGCATGAAAACTGAGAATGTTATTGATATGATTGTGCAAAGTGTGGAAGTGCCAAGATAAATAAATAAAAACCACAGTGTGGTGAAATATTAATAATTATATAAACGACATGCTTTATTTAGCTCTGTAAGAGCGACACAATAATATTACAAGTCACTACTAAGGAGTTTGGCAACATGGTAAAATGTTTATTATTAATATAAAACTCCTCTGGAGTTTCTATACATAGAAAATTAACTCAAAATCAAATAAATTATGCAAAAAAGCAAACTACCTATCTTTATTATTTTAATAGTGTTTATTCTTTTTACAGCGAAAACATTTTTTGGAATAGGATTAGAAAACGAGCTTAATAATTGGAGGTTTTACGCGTCATTAATTGGTTTTTTAATACCTGTTATTTTTCTATTTTTATTTTACAAACATACTAAAAAAGAAGAAAAATGAAATTAAGTAATAAAATACAAGAGTTATTAATTGTTAGTTTATAACTCTTAAATAAATGAAATTCATAAAATCATTATACTTACACAACGCTTTCTATGTCTATTTGGCTAGTGCTTCAGTATGCTTTTTATTGTCGTATTGGATCCCAATATTATACCCAATTGCATGGATAATCACAACTTTAATAGTAGTATTGTTTTTAATGGACTTACTGTTACTATATCGTATAAAAGAACCTATAAAATCAAGACGTTTATTACCTGATAAATTCTCTAATAGTGACGAAAATCCAGTATCAATTACTGTAACTAACAACTATCCTTTTAAAACTGAAGTATCTGTTATAGACGAATTACCTGTACAGTTTCAAAAAAGAGATTTCGATTATAACGCAACTCTTCAACCAAACGAAATTCATGATTTTAGCTATAATGTTAGACCATTAGAACGCGGTGAATATTACTTTGGGTATCTCAATATTTTTTGTTCTTCAGCTTTAAAAATTGTAAAACGAAAATTCAAGTTCCAAAACGAGCAAATGGTTGCTGTTTATCCATCGTTTATTCAAATGCAGAAATACGATTTTCTTGCCATGAGTAATAATCTTACAGAATTTGGAATGAAAAAAATTCGTAAAATTGGTAATACTTCAGAATTCGAGCAAATAAAAAACTACGTTAAAGGCGACGATTTTAGAACTGTAAACTGGAAAGCTACAGCCAAGACTGGTAAATTAATGGTCAACCAGTTTCAGGATGAGAAATCCCAACCTATCTACTCTGTTATAGATACAGGACGTGTAATGAAAATGCCTTTTAATGGTTTAAAATTACTAGATTATGCTATAAATTCTACTTTAGCTTTTAGTAACGTCGCTTTAAAAAAGCACGATAAAGTTGGAATGCTTACGTTCTCTAAAACTGTAGATTCTTTTTTGCCAGCAATACAAAAACTAACTTACCTTAATACAATTTTACAACGTTTATATAATATAGACACGCAGTTTACAGATAGCGATTATGGTATTTTATATGCACAATTAAAACGTAAAGTAACACACAGAAGTTTATTATTATTATATACTAACTTCGAGCATATTAGTGCTTTAAAAAGGCAGCTACCATACTTACAGGCCATTTCTAAAAAACACTTATTAGTTGTTGTACTCTTTGAAAACACAGAATTGGACAGCCTTATTGCTGAAGATGCCGAAGATTTACAAGCCATTTACCATAAAACAATTGCCGAAAAATTTTCTTTCGAAAAACGACTAATGGTTAAAGAACTTCAAAAATATGGTATCCAGAGTATATTAACAGCACCAGAAAAATTAACTATTAACACCATAAATAAATACTTAGAGATTAAAGCAAGAGGACTACTTTAGCTTCAATTCTATTGTATTTTATCTTGACTTTAAGTCTTTTAGCCGCTAAAGTTTTATTTGTTTTTTAGTTTTCTAATTTTTAGCATATCTTGCAAATGCTATTAATTAATTTAAAAAAAACCTAGATGAAACCATTTGGCTTCTTTCTTATTGCTATAGCTTTGGTAATAAGTTCTCAATATCTGCATTCTCAAACAATAAATAGTCCATGGACAACTAGTTTTGGACCAAATGCCATAAATAATCCAGTACGTGATCAAGAAGCTGGCTTAGGCCGTTTTAAAACATGGAACTTAAATGCAGCAGGTTTTAGGCTATCTGCAGGACGTTTAATAAAAGATAGAATTACTTTTGAAGCTGTTGCATCTCTAAACAGTATAGAAGAAAACTATCCAACCGAAGACTCTAAAAACATAGAATTTCCATACGTTGCTTTAGACGGCATGTTTAAATATCAATTTACAGACGGTTTGGGTAGTATAGATCCTTACACTACAATTGGTGCTGGTTATACTTGGCTTGACACCATTGGTGCTGGAACAATAAATGGTGGTATTGGCACTAATATTTGGATTGGTAATTCGTTTGGGTTTAACATACAATCTGTTTACAAACATGCTTTCGAAGACTATGGATTACAGCATTGGCAACATTCTGCTGGAATTATCTTTCGTTTTGGCGGAAAAGATACAGATAATGATGGTTTAAACGATGATAAAGACGCTTGCCCAGAGTTATTTGGTACGTTTGAAACCAATGGTTGTCCAGATACAGATAAAGATGGTGTTATAGACTCTCAAGACCTATGCCCTAACAATTTTGGTCCTACTGCCATGCGTGGCTGTCCAGATAATGATGGTGATGGCACACCAGATAAATACGACAAATGCCCAAAAGTTAAAGGTGAAATTAAAGACGATGGTTGCCCAGTTTTCGATACAGATAAAGATGGTGTTATAGATAGAAAAGACAAATGTCCACAACAACCTGGATCTCCACAAAATGCTGGTTGCCCAACAAAACAACAAATACAACAAGAAGCACAACAAAAAAACATAGCACAAAATCAACAACAAGTAGAACGCAATAATGCTATTAAATTAAAAGTTACTAATGAGTTAAATACGCTTGTAAATGCAGTATTGTTTAGTAATGGCAATGCATTATTAACCAATAGTGATATGGCTGCCTTAGACAATATTGCTAAAGTAATGCTAGCACAACCTAACATGAAATTTCATATTGCAGGACACACAGACACTATTGGTAGTAGCGAAACAAATATGCTATTGTCTCAAAAAAGAGCAAAAGAAGCTAGAAACTATTTAATTTCTAAGGGCATAAATATTAATAATTTAACTTCTCAAGGTTATGGAGAAGAAAAACCTATTGCAGATAATAGTACTGAGGATGGAAGGCTAAAAAACAGACGCATAGAGATTTTTATAGTTAATTAACAATTGGTCTATTAAAATTAACAGTTGGGTTACTTAGTTTAGAATACGTTTTAGTTATGTTGAATATTTGATTTATCAATAACACTAAAACACATTTATTATGAAAACTATTACAATTACTTTAGCAATCCTTATCTCCTCATTATTTTCTTTTGCTCAAGAAAATACAAACCGTAACATTACAGTTACTGTAGATAACGTTAAAAACAACACAGGAAAAGTATTACTTACATTACATAACAAAACGACTTTTCTAGTTGCAGATGGTGTTCAAAATATTGAAACCAAAATTGAAGACGGAAAGGTTAAAGCAACATTTAAAAATGTAACTCCTGGAACCTACGCTATATTAGTATTGCATGATGAAAATGAGAATAAGGCAATGGATTTTGATACTAATAGAATGCCTATTGAAAACTATGGCATGTCTAACAACCCTTTAGGTTATGGACCTCCACAATATAGCGAAGCTAAATTTGAATTAAAAAATGAAGATTTAGAAATGAACATTAGATTTTAACCAATCAAGTATTTTAATAACAAAGGCGACTATTAAGTTGCCTTTGTTGTTTTATTTAAATACTCTGTTCTAACCAAGCATTCATCATCCAAACTGTTTTTTCTTGTTCTGCAATAAAATCGCTCATCATAGAATTAGTACCTTCATCGTTTGCATCTCCTGCTTTATCAAGAATTTGTCTTTCTAGTTTCAATAATTCGGTTAAGGAATGTACAATAAGTTCTACTGCATCAACATCTTTAGATACATTCTTTCCTACAGGTACTTTTGCTTTTTTAATATAATCATCGAAAGTATGCAAAGGTATTTCACCTAAAGTAAGTACACGCTCTGCTATCTCATCAACTTTCATGTTTGCATCTGTGTAAAGCTCTTCGAACTTAACATGTAAACCAAAAAAATTCTTTCCTTTAATATTCCAATGTATGCCTCTTAAATTTTGGTAATACGTTTGAAAATTTGCTAATAAATCGTTTAAATCTTTTGCTACATCTTTCGTTTTTCCTGCATTTAATCCTAAGCTATTTAGTGTCATAATTTTATTTTTAAATGATTTAATTACAATATAAAGGTAATATGAAATTAAATGTTAATTATCATAAATTTTATTGATAGATTTTATATTTTTATAGTTTAAACCTATTTAGATGACAATTACACAATTAACTTATGTTCTTGCAGTAGCAGAACATCAAAATTTCACCAAAGCAGCACTAAAATGTTTTGTAACGCAGCCTACATTAAGTATGCAAATTCAAAAATTAGAAGATCAACTAGATATTTTAATTTTCGACAGAAGTAAAAAACCAATAGAGTTAACCGAAGTTGGTAAAAAAATAGTTAGTCAAGCTAAAAATATAGTTAACGAATCTAATAGAATTCAAGATATTGTAGATCAACAAAAAGGATTTATTGGTGGTGAATTTAGATTAGGAATTATTCCTACAGTAATGCCAACATTACTACCAATGTTTTTAAAATCTTTTATTAAAAAGTATCCTAAAGTAAAGCTTAAAATTGAAGAACTTACTACCGAAGAAATAATTACTAGAATTAACGATGGACATCTAGATGCAGCAATAGCAGCTACGCCTTTAGAAAACGAGGCTATAAAAGAACGTGTTTTATATTTTGAACCTTTTATGGCTTACATACCGCAAAGCCATCGCTTAAGTAGTAAAAAAACAATTGATACAGAAGATTTAGACATCGAAGACATGCTTTTACTTGAAGATGGACATTGCTTTAGAGATGGTGTTATTAACTTGTGTCGCGTTTTTAAAGACCAAACCGATGAGCATTTTCAATTAGAAAGTGGTAGTATAGAAACTTTAATAAAACTATCTAACGAAGGCTTAGGCATGACTTTACTTCCCTATCTACACACATTAGAAATTAATGAAAAAACAAGAAACAATTTAAAGCAGTTTAATGCGCCTTCTCCAGCAAGAGAAGTGAGTATAATATATCATAAAAGTGAATTGAAAATGCAAATTATTGAAGCGCTTCAAGATGTAATTTCTGGAATTATTAGAGGCGCAATAGCATTTCAAAATGTACAGATAATAAGCCCTTTGGCTAAATAAAATTATTATAAAAATAAAAGCGGCTAAATAGCCGCTTTTATTTTTATCTGAATTAGAGGTATTCTAAAATGCGTATTGCAACCCAAAAGTTATTGTTTCATTCGTTTTTAATTGAGTTTCATTTACATTTTGCAAAAAAGGTGTAGCATATTCAAACCCAAGTCTCAAGTTTTTAAGTGTACCATTTGGCACATATAAATTAAAACCCAAACCAGAATTAATATAAGTTCCACCAGAGTTATTAGTATTTGCCGTTATTATCATATTTGGATTTAATACTGGATTTTCTCCATTTATTTCATCTACAATTAAACCTTCAACTCTTCCCGAAAAACTTAACCAATTATTCGCTTTAAAAGCCAACCAATTGTTTAAACTGTAACGGTTTCCTAAACTGTAATCGTTACTATTTTCTCCTATTCTTAACAAACCTGTAAGCTGAGAACCAAAAGAAAAAGCTTCATATTGTTTTAAATACGTTAAACCTAATGTTGCGTCAAATGTGCCACTTCCAATCTGCATAGGATAAGGCAAAACAACTTCATTCCCACTTGATGCTGGTGTAACATCCTTATTATTAAAAGTTCCTGTTGGTAAAGAAAGAGAAAAATTACCATGCAACTGGTTTTTGTTTTTGTTAAAAAACTTATAAAGCATGCCTAGTTTAACATCTCCAAAACCTGAAGATTCTGTAGCAAACTGTCCACCCATTGCTGTAATATGATCCATTTCCATACTCATATAATTTGCCATAACAGATAATGTAACACGATTATTTGGCGCATACATTAAACCAAGCATATGCATATCCATAGGCATACGTGTTGGTGTAACCATATATTGCCCTCCATTTGGGATTAAAATACTTGATGGAGAAACATTGTTATTTCCCGTTTTTAAACCTTCCATATTCATACTCATAAACCTGTAAGAAAGCATAAACTCTCCTTTTCCATGTGTATGATCTCCCATAACAGAAATAGGCGCATGACCATCTGGTCTACTTCCTCTCCATTTATTAGTATTTTCTGTTTCGTTTGATTGTGCAAATAGCACTGTTGTAGCCATTAAAAATAAGGCATTGATATAGTGTTTCATTTTATATTAAATGAATTTGTTATAATTAAAATTTGATGTTTATTGATATAGTGTTTCATTTTATATTAAATGAATTTGTTATAATTAAAATTTGATGTTT
>NZ_JALZVX010000218.1 GCF_023299985.1 Lacinutrix sp.
GCTAATTCGTTAGCGTTATCAAATTTCGTGTTCATTAATCCAAATGCCGATAGTACTTCTTTTGACATAGTCATAGCAATCATTGCAATGAATACTAAATACATCAAATTAATCATTTTCTGTCTTGCGGACTGTTTTCCTCCTGCCATAATTTAATTAGCTTTTAAGTTTATAATATAGTTATTACCTAACTACTAATTAGTTTTTGTTCATTGCAGTTAACATTCCACCATATACTCCATTTAAAGAAGATAAGTTAGATGCTAAAGATTGCATTTGCTCTTTTAACTTGTTTGCATTTTCAACAGACTCTTCATTGATAGTCGCTTGACGACTAGCAGACTCCATTTGCACTTTGTATAAACTATTTAAAGATTCCATTTGTGCAGCAGCAAGAGATAACTCTTCTCCATATTTCTTTTGTGCAGACATTGCATCTACAGTTGGAGAAATACCTTTAGCAGCACCTTCGAAATTTTTAATACTATTTCCTAAACTTGCCATTAATTCACCATCAATTTTAGCATCTTTTAATAAGTTGTCTAATTTTTTAGATAATAAACCTTCAGCATCTTTAGGCTCTTCAAGTTTACCTTTTTTAGTAGATGTTCCACCTGCTAATTCTGGGTATACTAATGACCAATCTGTATCTGCAGATTGTTTTTCGAATGCAGAAATTGAAAATACAATCGCTTCTACAACCATACCTATTGTTAATATTAAAGAACCATAAGGCCAGTGTTGAATTTTAAATAATGCTCCTATAATAACGATTGCCGCTCCAAATCCATATACAAAATTCATTGCAGACATTTTACCTTTTTGTGCCATAATTTTTAATTTTTAATTTTAGTAGTTAAATGATTTATTTTAATTGGTTTTACTATTTTCTTGAATTAGCTGTAACTTCTGTTCCCATATAATCTTGAACAGTTCTAAAGCCGATATAACTTCTTGCAGAATCTGCATATTCGTAATCTCTTGAACTTACTTGTAAAAAGTATGCTACATCTTTCCAAGATCCACCTCTTACAACTTTACGCTGGTTACTGGCCTCGTTTACACTTGGATTAATAGTTGACATGTACTCATAAGAACCAGGGTCGTAAGAGGCGCTAACCCATTCTGAAACGTTTCCTGCCATGTTGTACAGATTAAAATCGTTAGGCTCAAAAGCATCAGCTTCTACAGTATATAATGCTTGATCTGCTGCGTAATCTCCACGTAATGGTTTAAAGTTAGCCATAAAACAACCTCTGTCGTTTTTAGCATATGGTCCTCCCCAAGGAAAAGTTGCTGCTTGTAATCCACCTCTTGCTGCGTATTCCCACTCTGCTTCAGATGGTAAACGGTAAGAGTTTACAAAATGTCTTTTCTTTTCTTTTCTATATGAATTATGAACTAATGTTCTCCACTGGCAAAAAGCTTTTGCTTGTTTCCAAGACACGCCTACTACAGGATAATCCCCATAAGCATCGTGCCAAAAGTAATCGTTGTGCATTGGTTCATTGTAAGAGTAAGCAAAATCTCTAATCCAAGCTGTAGTATCTGGATAGATTTCTACTTCTTCTTTTATTATTACATCTTTACGACGTAAATTTTTGTTTTTTGCTGCTTTCTCAATATCCATGTAAGAATACTGAAACTTAAATTTAGAAACATCCCAAGTACGTTGACCATTATAAGACTCCTCTATTGGCAAATACATTGTATCCATAACTTCTACATAGTATTCGTCCGGATATTCTGCGGTATCAAAAATTAAATCCACATCGTGATTTAATTTTCTTCCTTCGTATCCTGTTTCACCAAGACCACTGTAATTGTCCAACATGTATTGTTCGTAAGGTGTCATGTCTTCTTCATTAGCATCTTTAAATGCAAATTGTCCAACACCTGGCTCATCACTTTCTCCAGTTTCACCTACCTCATCGGCTAAAATTGCTAATTTGGTTCTAACGGTAGAATCTCTAACCCATTCAACGAATTGGCGATACTCACTATTAGTGATTTCTGTTTCATCCATGTAAAATGCTCTTACTGTAACGGTTTTTGCAGGTGCATCTTGAATTCCGGCTAAATCATCATCGGCTTTACCCATGATAAATGCTCCACCTGGAACTAAAGTCATACCATAAGGCTTTTCTGGATGCCATTTCTTTCCTTTAACACCAACCAGTTGGCCTCTATCTTTAGAACCACAACTTGCTAAAAGTGTTAAAACTACTGTTAATAATACAAACTTCTTCATATTCATTATAAAACTCGAGGTTAATTATATACTCCTATTTTTTAAGAGCGTAAACATATTTATATATTTTTTAAAAAGCAACTTTTTTAGAATAAAAAATTACATTTAATCGATTAAAATCACTTTTAATCGATTAATAAAATGTTAAAATTTAGTTTCTTTATATTTTTATAAGCTATTTTTTTGATACGCTTTATGCCATCTACTAGGCATTTTACCGTTACATGCATTTAAATAATCTTTGTGCGTGCAAGGTAATAACGTGTGTTTTTTTAATTTATTATTAACATTTGCTAAAAAAGGTATTTCTATCCACCATCGTCCTGTTTTAGTGCTTTTATAAAAAACTAATTCTTCATCGCCTGCTAAAGTAGTGAATTTTTGATGATTATTATCATCTAAAAAGTTATCATCTTTAACGCGACAATTAACACCTTCTATAAAATACCATAACATTTGCGAAATTAACATTGCAGTTACTTCATCATCATAAGATGGTTTATACTCGAATATACCAAACGCTGACACTTTATTACTTATTCCTGCATAACGTGAAATTGCACAAATTTCTTTACCATCTAATCCATTTGGCGATAATCTTTGTTTTAGACTAACTTCGGATGCTTTTACAACTCCAAGATCTATACTTACTACATTTGCGTCTCGCATAACTGGTTCTACTATAGTTATATCTTTAGAAACATTTCCTAATCTATAAGCTTCAAAATACAACCGCTCCATTAAATCTATTTCTTCTTGAGAGTTAAAATAAGTTTGATAACCTAATGTTGCATAGTTGAATAAATTATATGGTTCATCTAAAATAATTTTACCAACAAAACTTTTACTTTTAATAGGCTTAGCAGAATCGCCTATATCAAAATGTGAATCGACATTAACAATATTAACCATTGGCATGAGATTATCGTATGCACGATAAATAGCATAGGTTAAGTCTTGACTTCCTCCTAGTATAATAGGTGTGATTTTTTTCTGAATTAAAATAGACACGGTCGTTTTTAAGGCGAAGTAAGTGTCTTCAACAGACTCTCCTCTATTAATATCGCCTAAATCTGCAATAGTTGTATTCCAACTCCCAGGAAATAAAGCATAAAAAGATTTACGAACCTCATTAAGCTCGAATTCTTCTCCTATATAATTAATATCGTTTCTGTTTTCTAAAACACCAATAATTGCGACTGAAACATCTTGAAGATCTGGAATACCTTCTTGCGCAGAATGAATTTTTAGTTTTCGTCCTAGTGCTTGCATAGGCAACAACTCATTATGAGCTAAAACCGTATCGGCAACAGGAGATAAAAAATTAAAATTCATTTATTCTTAAAGTTCTATAAAGATTTTTTGTTAGCGCTTAAGTGGTATTACTTTATTTTGAATAACTATTTACTACTATTTCTTTTTAGCTGTAGTTTTCTTCTTTGCAGCTGGTTTCTTTTTAGCGGCCTTTTTCTTTTTAGGTGCGTTTTTCTCGATAATAGCTTTTACCTCTTCTAAGGTTAAAGCTGGTGCGTCTGTAGTTTTTGGTAATTCAATTTTTACTTTACCTTGTAAAATATTAAATCTTCCCCAACGCGCTTTTTCTACACGAATACCTTCTTCTTCCCAATTATGAATAACCTTATCTATCTCTTTTTGAATCTTGAGCTCTATTAACTCAACAATTTCATCATCAGATAAATTATCCCAGTCGTATTTTTTATTGACATTAATAAACATATTGTTCCATTTAATAAATGGCCCAAAACGCCCTTTCCCTTTTTGTACAGGTAGATCCTTGTACATATATATTGGCGCATCTGCTTTTTGCTTTTCTTTTATTAAAACGATAGCATCTTCTAATTCTACCGTTAAAGGATCTGTACCTTTTGGAAGCGACACAAATGCTTCTCCAAATTTAACATAAGGTCCATAACGACCATTATTTACAGAAACTTCTTCTTTTTCAAACTTTCCTAAATTTTTAGGAAGCTGAAATAAATCCATCGCCTCTTCAAAGGTTATTGTCCCTAATTGTTGGTCTGGACTTAAACTTGCATAATTTGGCCCATCTTCATCGTCACTTACTCCCATTTGTACCATTGGTCCAAACTTTCCTAAACGCACACTAACACGCTTTCCTGATTTAGGATCTTTTCCTAATATACGTTCTCCAGATTCTCTTTCTGCATTTTCTTGAACATCTACAACCTTTGGATGAAAGTCTTTATAAAACGTTTTCATTACGTCTTTCCAGTCTGCTTTACCATTTGCAATATCATCAAACTGATCCTCTACATTCGCTGTAAAACTGTAATCTAAAATACTTGAAAAGTGATTTACAAGAAAATTGGTTACAATAATACCAATATCTGTTGGTACTAACTTTCCTTTATCTGATCCTACTTTTTCGGTTAAAAGGTTGTCTTTAACATTTCCGCTTTCAAGAACCAATTGTGTGTAGTTACGTTCTATACCTTCAATTGTTCCTTTTTCTACATAGTTTCTATTTTGTATTGTAGAAATAGTTGGCGCATAAGTAGATGGACGACCAATACCAAGTTCTTCTAATTTTTTTACTAGTGAAGCTTCAGTAAATCTATATGGCGCTCTTGTATAGCGCTCTGTTGCTGTTATATTCTTGTTTAACAACGTTTCGTCAATTTTCATGGCTGGCAACATGCCTTCTTGCTGTTCTAAATCTTCATCATCTGTTCCTTCTAAATAGACTTTTAAAAATCCATCAAACGTAATCACCTCTCCATTTGCTGTAAAAGTTTGTTTGTGTGAAGCTGCATTTATTTTAACATTGGTACGCTCTAATTTTGCTTCGCTCATTTGCGATGCAATAGCACGTTTCCAAATTAATTCATATAATCTTGTTTGGTCGTAATCTAAACCTGCAGTATGTACTGCAAAATTTGTAGGTCTTATAGCCTCATGCGCTTCTTGGGCGTTTTTAGATTTACCTTTATAATTACGTTCTTTCGCATATTCTTTTCCATAGGCATCAACAATTTCTTTTTCTGCGCCTTGCTTTGCTTCGTTAGATAGGTTTACACTATCTGTTCTCATATAAGTAATTAAACCTGCTTCGTATAGACGTTGTGCCATAGTCATGGTTTTACTTACCGAAAAATATAATTTACGTGATGCTTCTTGCTGTAAAGTAGATGTTGTAAATGGTGCTGAAGGTGATTTTTTGGCAGGTTTTTTCTCTAAGTCTGAAACCTTAAATGTTGTATTTGCATTTTGTTCTAAAAAATTTTGAGCTTCCGCTTTAGTCTTTATCGATTTTGGCAATTTAGCTTTAAACGATTGACCGTTTTCGTTTGAAAACTCTGCATCTATTCTATAAGACGCTTCTGCTTTAAACTCATTTATTTCTTTTTCACGCTCTACTATTAATCGTACCGAAACCGATTGTACTCGTCCTGCAGACAAGCCTCCTTTTACTTTTCTCCATAATACTGGAGATAATTCGTAACCTACAATCCTATCTAATACACGACGTGCTTGTTGTGCATCTACTAAATCGTAATCTATCTGTCTTGGATTCTCTACTGCCTTTTGTATTGCAGACTTAGTAATTTCGTGAAAAACAATACGTTTTGTCTTCTCTTTAACCAAACCTAAAGACTCTGCTAAGTGCCATGCTATTGCTTCACCTTCACGATCCTCATCACTAGCTAACCAAACCATTTCTGCTTTTTTAGCTAATTCTTTAAGCTTTTTTACAATTGCTTTTTTATCTGTAGAGACTTCATATTTTGGATTAAAATCACCTTCTACATCAACACCTAATTCTTTGGAAGGCAGATCTGAAATATGACCATAACTAGACTCTACTTTAAAGTCTTTTCCAAGAAATTTCTCTATTGTTTTTGCTTTTGCAGGTGACTCTACTATTACTAAATTCTTAGCCATTAATAAGGTTTTTTGAGGACACAAAGGTATATCAAAAAAAATATATTAACCTAATTAAAATTTCTTAAAACATTAATTTCTATATTATTTCAATATTTTTTAAATTAAAAAACAGCTTCAAAAGTCTCGACTAAAACTTATTGTTCCAAATGAATGCGAAGAAGATATTGGTGTTTCCTTTGTGTTGTAATTATAGACAAATGTAAAGGTGTTTCGTTTTAATTTCAACACACTCCCTATCTTAAAGTTAATAATATGAGGCTCTTTATTTGTAGTAAATAATGCATCATTATAATCCAGACTACCTTGAATTAGGGCATTATGCGCAACATATTTATAACCAATATTAATAAATCCAAAAAATTCATTTGTATCTATTTCTGTTAAAAATCCATTTCTTGAAGATTGGTTAAAAGTATTAAAACGCCCAAAAGTATAACCCAAATTATTCGCAATAAAAATATCTTTAGTTCCAAGTGAAGGCTCAAATACAAACTTAAAAGCAGAATGCTCTCCTATTGTTTTACTTATTATATATCTTGCCTTCAAATTAACAAGAAACTTAAACTCAATTTCTTGAATCCATGTAGCTGAAGGTATATTTAAGGTTTCGTGAAACCAATTTTGCAATTTCCCCGATAATGATTCTTCTCCAGTAATACCTGTCTCTATCCCTATAAATAATGCTGAGTTTTTATTTATTTTTCCTATTTCGGTTTTAACAAAAAACCATCCTGCATATGGCCTATCGAAATCTCGTGTATCTATAGACGTTAAATTAGAAGGTGTATATGTTTGGTTGCCTAATACTATATTTAACTGTAGTTTTTTATCTTGCTGTTTTTTGAAAATAAAATTATTTTGTAAATCTTTTTTGTACGTTAAAAACAACCCACTAGTATAATATTTATCAACTAAAACTAATTTATCATTTTCTATTACAAGCTCTAATTGTTCGTTATTATTTTGCGAAAACGCAGAAAAACAAACAATTAGAAAAGCAATGAAGAATATTGTTTTTTTCAATAGTATATTAAATAGCAATTATATTAAGCCTAATATTATGAAAAATAAACCACAAAACACTGTCACTTTGTCACTTTACTTAAAATAATCCTATCTTTGCATACTTATTGAACACTAGAATTTTCAATATAATATGGAGAAAACAATAAACGAAAACAAACAAGGAGATGCTTTAATTTTAGAGCAGAAAGAAAACAAAACTAAGAAGCTTTTTATTGAAAGTTACGGCTGTGCTATGAATTTTAGCGATAGCGAAATTGTTGCATCCATATTAAACAAACAAGGCTACAATACTACAGACAAACTTGAAGATGCAGATTTAGTTTTGGTAAACACCTGCTCTATTAGAGACAAGGCTGAACAAACCGTTAGAAAACGACTTCAAAAATATAATGCTGTAAAACGAGATATTAATCCTAAAATGAAAGTTGGTGTTTTAGGCTGTATGGCAGAACGCTTAAAAAGTAAATTTTTAGAAGAAGAAAAAATTGTTGACCTAGTTGTTGGACCAGATGCTTATAAAGATCTACCAAATCTTTTAGCTGAAGTTGAAGATGGACACGATGCTATAAATGTAGTTTTATCTAAAGATGAAACTTATGGAGATATTTCTCCAGTACGTTTAAATAGTAATGGAATAACTGCGTTTGTATCTATTACACGTGGTTGCGATAACATGTGCACTTTTTGTGTTGTGCCTTTTACACGTGGTCGAGAACGCAGTCGCGATCCACAAAGTATTATAGAAGAGGTAAACGATCTTTGGAATAAAGGTTATAAAGAAATTACCTTACTTGGGCAAAACGTAGATAGCTACCTTTGGTATGGTGGAGGCATGAAAAAAGATTTTATAAAGGCTACAGAAATGCAAAAAGCAACAGCTGTAGATTTTTCTAAATTATTACAAATATGTGCAGAAGCACAACCAAATATGCGTATTCGTTTTTCGACTTCTAATCCTCAAGACATGAGTTTAGACGTTATTAAAACAATGGCTAAATACAATAATATTTGTAATCATATACATTTACCAGTACAAAGTGGAAGCAACCGCATTTTAAAGGCAATGAATCGTTTACATACACGTGAAGAGTACTTTACATTGATAAATAATATTAGAAATATTATTCCAGATTGTGCTATAAGCCAAGATATGATTGCTGGTTTCCCGACAGAAACAGAGCAAGATCACCAAGACACCTTAAGTTTGCTAGAATACGTAACCTACAACTTTGGTTATATGTACACTTATTCTGAAAGGCCTGGAACACTAGCAGAACGTAAATTTGAGGATGATGTTCCTGAAGCTACAAAAAGTAGAAGGTTAAGTGAGATTATTGCACTACAATTACAACATAGCGAATTTAAAACACGTGAGTTTTTAGGAAAAACAATAGAGATATTAATAGAAAAAGAATCTAAAAAATCTAAAGACCAATGGTCTGGAAGAAGCCAACATAGTATTGTTGCCGTTTTTCCAAAGGAAAATTATAAGATTGGCGATTTTGTAAACGTAAAAGTAACAGATTGTACAAAAGCGACACTAATAGGTGAAGCTGTTGGAATGGCGGAAAATTAAATTAACGAATTAAAATATTCCTGCCTTCGCAGGAAATACTATGGAATCAATACAAGCAACAAAACAACGTTTCGGGATTATTGGAAATAGCGCAACTTTAAATCGTGCCATCGAAAAAGCAATCCAAGTGTCACCAACAGATATTTCTGTTTTGGTAACAGGAGAAAGTGGCGTTGGTAAAGAAAGTATTCCAAAAATAATACACCAACTTTCACATAGAAAACACAATAAATACATTGCAGTAAACTGTGGCGCAATACCAGAAGGCACAATAGATAGTGAACTTTTTGGTCATGAAAAAGGTGCTTTTACAGGAGCCACTTCTACACGGTCTGGTTATTTTGAAGTAGCAGATGGTGGCAGCATTTTTTTAGATGAAGTTGGAGAATTACCACTAACAACACAAGTACGTTTGTTACGCGTTCTTGAAAATGGAGAATTTATCAAAGTTGGTTCAAGTAAAGTGCAAAAAACCAATGTTCGTATTGTTGCAGCAACAAACGTAAACATGTTTGAAGCTATTAAAAAAGAAAAATTTCGTGAAGATTTATACTACAGATTAAGTACTGTAGAAATTAACCTTCCTCCTTTGCGTGAACGTCAAGAAGACATACATTTACTGTTTAGAAAATTTGCTAGTGATTTTGCATTAAAATATAAAATGCCAACCATTAAGCTCTCAGATGAAGCTATTCAGAATTTAATAAAATACCGTTGGAGTGGTAATATAAGGCAGCTACGTAATGTGGCTGAACAGGTTTCAGTTTTAGAGCAAAATAGAGCTATTTCTGCAGATACTTTAAAAGGTTATTTACCTACAGGAAGTAGTAATTTACCAGCAGTAATTAGCAGTACAAAATCTGAAAGCGATTTTAGTAGCGAACGCGAAATTCTCTACAAAGTTTTATTTGATATGAAAGCCGATTTAAATGATTTAAAGAAGCTTACCATGGAGTTAATGAAAAACGGAAACGCCAAAGATGTCCAGAAAGACAATGAAGGTTTAATTGAAAAAATCTATGGTGATAATGATAACGAAGATGCTCTAGAAGATTTACAAGTACTAGCTATTCCGCAGGAAACAAAAACTACTCAAAATTTCACAGAAAATAGTAGTGATAAATATCATTTTGCTGAAGAAATTGAGGAAGAAGAAACATTATCTTTACATGACAAAGAATTAGAATTAATAAAGAAATCTTTAGAGCGACATAGCGGAAAACGTAAACTTGCTGCCGAAGAATTAGGCATTAGCGAGCGTACTCTTTACAGAAAGATTAAACAATTTGATCTGTAATTTTTCGTTATAATAAAGCAAGCAAAATACATGAAATACATAAAACACCTTATAATATTAGCATTAACTATTACTCTTTTTAGTTGTGGCTTCTACTCTTTATCAGGAACAAATATTCGTGACGATGTAAAATCGTTTCAGGTAAATTATTTCCAAAATACTGCAGCACAAATAGAGCCAGGAATCGATAGAGATTTTACAATTGCTTTACAAGATTTAATACAAAATCAAACTAATTTAGAGCTTGTAAACTCTAATGGTGATTTGGTTTACGAAGGTGAAATAACACAATATCGTATTTCACCAACAACAGCAACGGCAAATAATACAGCAGCACAAAACAGACTATCTATTAGTGTTCGCGTACGTTTTTATAATAAGAAAGCAGAAGATGACGATTTCGAACAAACCTTCTCTTTTTTCTTTGATTACTCTGGCAGTTCGTTACTTACAGGAAGCGTAAGAGACAATGCTTTAGATGAAATTTTCGAGCGTATTACTCAAGATGTCTTTAATGCATCTTTAGCTAAGTGGTAATATTAATATGTACTATTTAAATAAATTAAAATAATTATTTTTCTTTTTTACAACATAGATTAAGGGTCGTTAAAAAACATGAAACAAACCGATTTTTTAAATATAATTAAAACACCTCAGCACATTAATAAGTCTCAAACCGACGACTTAAAAAATGTTATAGAAAGCTTTCCGTATTTTCAATCTGCGAGAGCGTTGTATTTAAAAGGGTTAAAAAATGCTGAAAGTTTTAAATATAATAATGCTTTAAAAACAACAGCAGCTTATACTACAGATAGAAGTATTTTATTCGATTTTATTACTTCTGAAACCTTTTCTCAAAATGAAGTATCTCAATTTATTAAACAAAACACGGCTAGTTTATTAGATATTAAAGTATATGCAGAAGACATTTCAATTCAAAAAAGTGTCGCAATAGACACCATTCTAAAACAACAAATTAAAGAGACTAAAGCAACCTTAAGTCCAGAATTGCTTAAACCTAAAATAGAAAAAGAGCAAGTCGCTAATTTTGAAGCTAAAATTGAAAAACCTTCAGAAATTAAAATAGAATTACCAGAAACGATATTAAATATTGGTAAACCGCTTGAGTTTGATAAAAATGAAACACATTCTTTTAACAAGTGGCTAAGTCTATCGCGCTTTACGCCTATTAATCGAGATACAGAATCTAGTAGCCATTTTTCCGAAGATAAAAAAACTAAAAAATCTTTACACTCAATTGCTAAGGCTAAAAAGTTTGATCTCATCGAAAAATTTATTGAAAAAAGCCCAAAATTAGCAGGAAAAAAAACGCCAACGTCTAAACACAATATTGCTAAAGCGCAAATGATTCAGCCTGAAGCTTTAATGACAGAGACATTAGCACGTATTTACCTTGAACAAAAAAACTATAAGAAGGCAATACAATCTTATAAAATATTAAGTTTGAAATATCCAGAAAAAAGTGGTTTCTTTGCAGACCAAATTAAAGCAATAAACAAATTACAAGAACAAAACAATAAGGAATAATGGGACAGTTTACAATATTTTTAATACTAATTGTTATAGTTGCCTTTTTACTAATAGTAGTAATAATGGTACAAAACCCTAAAGGTGGTGGATTATCTTCTTCTTTTGGTGGAGGTGGAACACAACAATTAGGTGGTGTCAAGAAAACAACAGATTTTTTAGATAAGAGTACATGGACATTAGGTGCTATTTTAGTAGCATTAATATTAGTGTCTAGTTTATCTATTCCACGTGCTGGAGTTGCTGGAGATTCTAAAGCTTTAGATGAAAACGCAACAACTCTACCTGTTGAAACTGCACCAACACCTACTGCAGACGATGCAACAAAACTAATTGACGACAAATAATCTAATAACTTCATTACCACATAAATAAAAATGCCAACTTTACAGTTGGCTTTTTTTGTTTTACATAATTAGGTAAATAGTTCTGTAAGTTTGTCAGTTACCAAGTAATGGCATATTTTTAGCTTATCCATATACTATAAATTAATATAACCATCTTACTTTTCTAAAGTAAGATTTAACAAAAATAATAATGAGTAAAGTAAACATTAAACCACTAGCAGACCGTGTACTAGTAGAAGCACTTCCTGCCGAAACACAAACTGCTTCTGGATTATATATTCCAGATAGCGCACAAGAAAAACAACACAAAGGCATTGTAATTGCCATTGGTAATGGAAAAAAAGACGAACCTCTTACTGTTAAAGTTGGAGATACAGTACTTTATGGAAAATATTCTGGCTCTGAAATTAAATTAGATGGAACAGACTATTTAATGATGCGTGAGGAAGATATAATGGCTATTATATAAAACATTTTTTTTAACTTTTGGTTGATAGCCTGTAGCGAAAAAACATAATAGTTGTCATTCCGCACTTGATGCGGAATCCACAATAAATACAAATTAAAATAGATTCCTGCCTTCGCAGGAATGACAAAAAAATAATAACAATGGCAAAAGATATAAAATTTGATGTAGAAGCTCGCGACGGTTTAAAACGTGGTGTAGATGCATTAGCAAATGCAGTAAAAGTAACTTTAGGACCTAAAGGAAGAAACGTAATTATTAGTCGTTCTTTTGGAGCACCTGTTGTTACTAAAGATGGTGTTAGTGTTGCAAAAGAAATAGAGTTAGAGAATCCATTAGAAAATATGGGAGCTCAAATGGTAAAAGAAGTTGCTTCTAAAACCAACGATTTAGCTGGTGATGGTACAACAACTGCAACTGTATTAGCGCAAGCAATTGTAAAAGAAGGTTTAAAAAATGTTGCTGCAG
Source organism: Lacinutrix sp. (assembly GCF_023299985.1). GTDB lineage: Bacteria > Bacteroidota > Bacteroidia > Flavobacteriales > Flavobacteriaceae > Lacinutrix. The sequence continues at coordinate 12,907 of NZ_JALZVX010000218.1, forward strand.
GAGCAAATCCTATGGATTTAAAACGTGGTATTGACAAGGCAGTAACTGCAATTGTTGAAGATTTAGGAAAACAATCTAAAGAGGTTAAAAACTCTTCTGAAATGATTAAGCAAGTGGCTTCTATTTCTGCTAATAACGATAATCTTATTGGAGATTTAATTGCTAAAGCTTTTGGTAAAGTAGGAAAAGAAGGAGTAATTACTGTTGAAGAATCTAAAGGAACAGATACTTATGTAGATGTTGTAGAAGGTATGCAGTTTGACAGAGGTTATTTATCTCCTTATTTTGTTACAGATAGTGAGAAAATGATTGCAGATTTAGAAAACCCGTACATATTACTATATGACAAAAAGGTTTCTACAATGAAAGATTTACTTCCAGTATTAGAACCGGTTGCACAAACAGGAAAACCTTTATTAATTATTGCAGAAGATGTAGATGGAGAAGCATTAGCCACTTTAGTAGTTAACAAGCTTCGAGGTTCTTTAAAAATCGCTGCAGTAAAAGCACCAGGTTTTGGAGATAGACGTAAAGCAATGCTAGAAGATATTGCTATTTTAACTGGAGGAACAGTAATTTCTGAAGAGAGAGGGTTTACACTTGAAAATGCTTCTATTGAAATGCTTGGTACTGCAGAACGTATTACTATAGACAAAGACAACTCTACTGTTGTTAATGGAGCTGGTGATAAATCTTTAATAAAAAATCGTGTTAACCAGATTAAATCTCAAATAGAATCTACAACTAGTGATTACGACAAAGAAAAACTACAAGAACGTCTTGCTAAATTAGCAGGTGGAGTTGCCGTTTTATATGTTGGTGCTGCTAGTGAAGTAGAAATGAAAGAAAAGAAAGACCGTGTTGACGATGCTTTAAATGCTACAAGAGCTGCAGTAGAAGAAGGTATTGTTGCTGGTGGTGGAGTTGCTTTAGTTAGAGCAAAAGCCGTTTTAGGTAAAATTACTACTGAAAACTTAGACGAAACTACAGGTATACAAATTGTAGCACGTGCTATTGAAGCACCTTTAAGAACCATTGTAGAAAATGCAGGTGGAGAAGGTAGTGTTGTAGTAAATAAAGTGTCTGAAGGCAAAAAAGACTTTGGTTACGATGCTAAATCTGAACAATATGTAGATATGCTTAAAGCTGGTATTATAGATCCTAAAAAAGTAACGCGTATTGCATTAGAAAATGCTGCTTCTGTTGCTGGAATGATATTAACTACTGAATGTGCTTTAATAGACATTAAAGAAGATGCTCCAGCTGGA
>NZ_JALZVX010000219.1 GCF_023299985.1 Lacinutrix sp.
TTTGGATTAAGACACAGAGCAGCAGTTGGTATTACTGAAAAAACCGATGCTATTGCCATAACCGTTAGTGAGGAAACTGGACAAATTTCATGTTTTAAAAATGGAATGTTTGTCGATTTTAAAGATTCGATAGCGTTAATAGAAATTATTAAAGAAGACTTAGTTTAAATGATTTGTAAAAACTGTAAACGCTTATTACCACAACAAATCAACTATTGTAATGGTTGTGGAGGCAAGGTAATTAGAAATAGACTAACAATGCGTAATCTTTTTGAGGATTTCGCATACCGTTATTTAAATGTCGATAATCGCTTTTTTAGAACTTTTAGGCATATGTTTTCTAAACCAGAAGCAGTTATAGAAAGCTATATTAATGGCACAAGAAAAAAATATGTAGACGTTATAAGCTATTTTGCAATAGCTATAACTTTAACTGGTTTTTATATTTATGTTCTTACCAATTTTTATCCAGATGCAATGTCTGATCATATGTTAAGTGGTTATGGAGGTGAATTAAATCAAGAAATACAAGCAAAACAAACAAGTTTTATGACTAAGTATTCATCATTAATGATGATGGCTTATATACCTCTTTATGCTGTGTTTGCTAAAATAATTTTCTTCAATAAAAAGAAATTCAATTTTACTGAGATTTTAGTTATCTTCTTGTATGTTCAAGCACAAACATCAATAGTGACATCTGTTTTAATGGTTTTTCTATTAGTGTTTAAAGTTGATTTCATGGTAATAAGTCTTTTGCTTTTCCCATTTATGCTTTTTTATAATGCTTATTGCCTAAAACGTCTATATCAATTATCTCTTCAAGGTATTATATTGCGTACTATGGCTTTTGTAGGTCTTTTTGTTGGTGTTTTTATCTTATTAGGAATAGGCTTTGCTTTGTGGATGGCTTTAACGGAATCTGGACAAGAAATGATAGAAGCTCAAAAAGCACTAATTGAAACTTCTAAAAACAAAAATTAAGCCACATCAGCTTTTAAAAACTGTACTTCGTAAAGGTTTCTATAATAACCATTTTTCTTTTTAAGTAATTCGTCGTGAGTACCTTGCTCTACAATTTCACCAGCATCCATAACAATTATTTTATCTGCTTGTTGAATAGTTGCTAATCTATGCGCAATAACTATAGAGGTTCTGCCTTTGGTAATTTTATCTGTAGCGTTTTGTATAAGTTGCTCTGAGTAAGAATCTACAGAAGAAGTAGCTTCATCTAAAATTAAAATACTAGGATTTGTAACATAAGCTCTCAAGAAAGAAATTAGTTGTCTTTGCCCAGAACTTAACATTGCACCACGCTCTTTTACGTTATAATTATAACCGTTTGGTAAACTAGAAATAAAATCGTGAATACCAATATCTTTAGACGCTTGTATTACTTGCGCTTCAGATATATCTGGATGATTAAGTGTAATGTTTGCCATAATAGTATCTGCAAACAAGAAAACATCTTGAAGCACCACAGCGATTTGACTTCTTAGCGATGCTAAAGTTACTGTTTTAATAGCAATGTTATCTATTGAAATATCACCACTATTAATCTCGTAAAACCTGTTTAATAAATTTATAATAGTAGATTTTCCTGCTCCAGTTGAACCAACAATAGCTACTGTTTCTCCTGCTTTTACATCTAGAGAAATCCCTTTTAATACTTCTTCATTTTCTACATAACTAAAATGAACATTCTTAAAAGAAATAGCACCTTTAAAATTTGAAGCTTCAATAGTTCCAGCATCATCAATTTGCGACGTTGTGTCTATTATTTTAAACACACGCTTTGCTGCTACCATTCCCATTTGTAGCGTGTTAAATTTATCTGCAATTTGCCTTAGCGGTCTAAATAATTGCGGAATCATCATTATAAACATAAACAGCTCACCAGAAGTTGCAGTACTACCAACTATTACCATTAATCCTCCAAAATAAACTATTAGACCAGAGGTAATACCTGAAAGGAAATCTGCAATTGGAAAGAAAATGGAGTTATACCAAATGGTTTTTAACCAACCTTTTTTATGACGCTCATTTATGGCTTTAAAATTTTTATATTCGGTAGCTTCTCTAGTAAAAAGTTGTAGAATTTTCATACCAGTAACACGTTCTTGTACAAACGAGTTAAGGTTAGACACTTCTGTTCTAACTTCTTCGAAAGCCTTTTTCATGTAACGCTGAAAAATCTTTGTAGCATATAACACTATTGGCATTGTAACAAACACTATTAAACTTAACGTAAAGTTTGTGTACAACATAAAAACAGAAATTACGAGCATGACCATAGTATCTCGCATAATCATAAATAGACCTTGCCCAAAAATATCTGCAATACGCTCCATGTCTGTTACAGCACGTGTTATTAGCATTCCAACCGAAGAATTATCATAATACTTCATTTTGAATTTTAACATGTGATTAAATAATAACACACGAACATCTTTAACAATATTTTGCCCTAACCAAGCGGCATAAAACTGAAAGAAAAACTGAAAAATTGTTTGCACTAAAAGCAAAGCAATCATTAAAATAATTAAAAATAGGAAACCTTCTTCTTGTAATGTTTTTATATTATTATCTATTGCAATTTGTAATAGTTTAGGTGTTGCAATACTTAATCCAGCAATAATTAACACAGAGAAAAGCACACCATAAAAAACAGTTTTATATGGCTTAGTATATTCAAACAAGCGTTTAAATAATGTAATATCGAATATGATCTCTTTTTTCTTAGTCAATGTTTTGTTTTATAGTTTCTGGATATTCAATTTTAGTTAAATATAATGCATGAGCAGGAACAGAAAATCCAGCTTCACTCCTATTTTTAGATTTAATAATATCATGAAGCATCTCTACTTCAACCTTACCAATCCCAATATTTATTAATGTGCCAACAATTGCACGAACCATGTTTCTTAAAAACCGATCTGCTTTAATTGTAAAATGAAGCTCGTTTTCAACAAGTTGCCACTCAGCCTTCATTATATCACAATTATACGTTTTTACATCTGTATTACTTTTAGAAAAGCATTGAAAATCTTTATAGTCCAATAATATTCTAGTCGCTTCTTTTAACTTATCAATATCTAATTTTGCTTTTAATAAAAAGGCTTGCTCAGTATTAAATGGGCTTTTTTCTAAGGCTATTCTATATAAATATTCTCGACTTAACGCGTGGAATCTTGTATGCGCATCTGCTTTCACTTTAAAAATATTTTTAATTGCAATATCTTCTGGCAAAAATGAATTCAGTTTATAAATTATCTTCTCAATATCAAAGGTTACTTCAGTATTAAAATGTGCAAATAATTGCTTGGCATGTACGCCTGCATCTGTTCTACCTGCTCCCATTGTAGCAATAGGTTCTTTTAATAATGTTGAAAGACTTTTCTCTAAAACCTCTTGTACCGAAATAGCGTTAGGTTGTATTTGCCAACCATGATATGCTTTACCGTTGTATGAAAGTTCTATAAAATATCGCAAAGAAACTTGTATTTTTGTTTTTCTTAATAAACAAAGATACTCGTTTTTGTTCCTAAAGAAATCTTAAATAACTAATAAAAAGAGTTTTGCTTTTTACCTTGCAAATTGAAAGACGATGTCACATTGAGTGCAGTCGAAGTGCTTATAAACAATAATTAAGATTTCGATTTCTATGTCATTCAGAGCGTAGCGAAGAATCTCAAATAAACAGATACTGAAACAAGTTCAGCATAAATGAAAAAAATATTACTACTCTCAGACACTCACAGTCACATTGACGATGACATTTTAAAATACGTTAAACAAGCTGATGAAGTTTGGCATGCAGGAGATATTGGTGATTTAAAAGTTACAGACGCTATTGCTAAACTTAAACCTTTACGAGGCGTTTATGGTAACATAGATGGTGATAAAGTAAGATTAGAATTCCCAGAAAACAACAGGTTTATGTGTGAAGATGTAGATGTTTGGATTACACATATTGGTGGTTATCCAAATAAATACAATGTAAGAGTAAGAGAAGAAATTTATAAAAATCCGCCAAGAATTTTTATTTGTGGACACTCGCATATTCTAAAAGTAATGCCTGATAAAAAATTGAATTTAATCCACATGAATCCTGGAGCTATTGGTAAACATGGTTTTCATAAAGTAAGAACAATGCTTCGTTTTACTATAGACGGAAAAAAAATTGAAAATTTGGAGGTTATTGAGTTTCCTAAAAGGCATTAAATATGAAAAAAATCAAATTATTAGTTATAAGTATTATATTATTTAGCCAGTTATGTAATGCTCAAAAAAATATAGTTGTTGTAGATAAAGAAACTAATGAGCCTATTCCATTTGCATCATTAAAATTTACAGATAGCGAAAAAGGAATTTATACAAATGAAAAAGGTGTTTTTTCTCTTGAAAATATAAAAACAGATAGTTTAGAAATAAGTTATTTAGGTTATAAAACACAAATTGTTTTAACTACAAATATTACAGACACCTTAAAACTTGTTCCAAAACCAACAGTATTGAGCGAAGTTTTTTTAACGACAGAAAAGCCTAAACTAGAATTGATAGGTTACTCTAAGAAAAGCAAAAACATGAGTTGGTTTATGCAACCAAAACAAGAATTAACGACGTTAATTAATATACCTGTAGAATCCAACAAGGCTTATGTGTCCAAAATTCATATACCTATCGGGAAACATCTATATGTCAATAAAAATGATAAAACTAAAAGAGTTAAACCAGATTTTAATAGTGTTTTTAGATTGCATTTATACTCTAATAAAAATAATCAACCAAACGAAAGGTTACTAAAAATACCATTATTAGTGTATTGTAATCAGGACTCTAAAAAAATGCAAATGATTAATATTGAAGATAAAAAAATAATATATCCAAAAGAAGGCCTTTTTGTTGGTGTCGAAATGATTGGCAATGTTGATGAAAATGGTTATATTATTGAAACAAAAGTAAATAGAAGCCCACCTACTTTTAAATTCACAAAAAGAGCAAAAGGTGACATAAAATCTTATACTAGATTCATGTTTTCAAAAACTAATGAGTGGCATGAAATAGATCCAAAACTTTCATTTAATAAAAAAATACAATACCACATGGCAGTTGGTCTAACTATAGCAACTTATAAAGAATAGATTTGCGTCACAAGTTTGCAACAGTTTCTTTTCCTTTGGAAAGGATTAAAGGATGAGGAATAAAAAAAGCCCAAGATCTTCACCTTGAGCTCACGCACTAATACTACTAAGATGTTAGGTTTATCGTAATCTATCTACAGATTTTACGAGATCTTCATCCTTTTTAATCGCTTTATTAGCCAAAACCAATAAAACAATAGACAGAATTGGAAGAAAAATCCCAATACCTTTCTCAGAAACCAAAGCTTCTCCAGATATATTTAGAGATTGATATACAAAAAATCCTAGTAAAATAACGTTCAATATGATGTTAAGTCGTCCCAATACAAATTGCAACTTCCTATTTTTAAACATAAATATAGATAACAAAGATAAAGCCGCAGAACCTAAAAATAGTCCAAAATATAATAGCTCATCCATAGCAAAGACTTTTACATCCTTGTTAGTTATCCATAAATGAAACACAAAAATCAATCCTGCTGATATTCCAACATTTAGTAACAAATAGACAGATTGAATACGTTGTATCATTTATTTTAATCGAATAATTCTAGGCTTCAAAAATATAACTTCTTTTGGAAATTTTAACTAAAAACTTAAAATAAAAGTTGTATAATTGCACAAGCGAGTTGCAATAGTCACATTAGCAATACGTTAATTCTTCAGAATAACACTATATTTTTTCTTCGGAAATTTTCAACAACATATTCTCAAAAAAATATTCAATTAAACAATTCATGTTTGAAATCTCACAATTAAAAGAAATGAAGCTTCCTGAGTTACAGGACATGGCAAAAAAGCTAAGTATCCCAAAGTTTCGTTCATTAAAAAAATTAGACTTAGTTTATCAAATTTTAGATAAACAAGCAGCAAACCCAAAGGCTGTAGAAGTTGTAAAAGCAGATGTTCCTGCTCCTAAAAAAGAAGAGAAACCAAAAAGAGAACGTGTACAACGTCCTGCTGCTAGTAAGCCAAAGCCTCAACCTAAAACACAGCCAAAGCCTAAGGCTAAAGCTGAACCAAAAGCACAACAAGAAATAATAGCTTTTAAAGAAGAAGAAAACAAAGACACTAAAGAAACGCAAGTTCCTAAAGACGATAATAAGCAAGTAAAAGCTCCAGTTAAAGCACCACAGCAAAAGCCACAGCATAAAAAGCCTGTTCATAATCATCAAAATAAAAAAGACGATAAAAGAGATAATAATCCTAACCGTCATAACAAAAACCAAAACAAAAATCAGAATAACAATCAACGTAACCAAGGTAAAAACGGAAACACACATGGTAATAGCGAGACGCGCAACCGTTATCGTGAGCCAGATTTTGAATTTGACGCTATTATAGAAAGTGAAGGCGTTTTAGACGTTATGCAAGATGGTTATGGGTTTTTACGTTCTTCAGATTACAATTACTTGTCTTCTCCTGATGATATTTATGTATCACAATCTCAAATTCGTTTATTTGGATTAAAAGTAGGAGATACTGTTTTAGGAAATGTAAGACCTCCAAAAGAAGGTGAAAAATATTTTCCGCTTATTAAAGTAAATAAAATTAATGGTCAAAGTCCAGATGTGGTTAGAGATCGTGTTTCTTTTGAGCATTTAACACCATTATTTCCACAAGAAAAATTTGATATAGCTGGAAAACAAGCTACAATTTCTACGCGAATTATGGATTTGTTTGCGCCAATAGGAAAAGGACAACGTGGTATGATAGTATCGCAACCTAAAACTGGTAAAACAATGTTACTTAAGGATGTTGCCAATGCAATTGCAGCAAATCATCCAGAAGTATACCAAATGATTTTACTTATAGATGAGCGTCCAGAAGAAGTAACAGATATGCAACGTAATGTTCGTGGAGAAGTTATTGCTTCTACCTTTGATAAAGAAGCTCATGAGCACGTAAAGATTGCAAATATAGTATTAGAAAAAGCAAAACGCTTAGTAGAATGTGGACACGATGTAGTGATCCTTTTAGATTCAATCACGCGTTTAGCAAGAGCATATAACTCTGTACAACCAGCATCTGGAAAAATTCTTTCGGGTGGTGTAGATGCAAATGCATTACACAAACCAAAACGTTTCTTTGGTGCAGCACGTAACATAGAAAATGGAGGATCGCTTACCATTATCGCAACTGCTTTAACAGAGACAGGTTCTAAAATGGATGAAGTAATTTTTGAGGAATTTAAAGGAACAGGTAACATGGAACTTCAATTAGATCGTAAGATTTCTAATCGTAGAATTTTCCCAGCTATCGATTTAACTTCTTCAAGCACAAGACGTGATGATATATTATTAGACAAAGTAACTATTCAACGCATGTGGGTAATGCGCAAGTATCTTGCAGACATGAATCCTGTTGAAGCTATGGAGTTTATAAATGAGCGTTTCAAGCAAACAAGAAATAACGAAGAGTTTTTAATCTCAATGAATGGATAAATTTATTGTATTCAAAAAAGGATAATTTCAATAAACGTATTTTAAATAAAAAAGCCTTGATTTATAAATCAAGGCTTTTTTAT
>NZ_JALZVX010000220.1 GCF_023299985.1 Lacinutrix sp.
ACTGCTATTAATAGCAGTTTTTTCAAGTATTTGTTAACTATGCCTTAGGCTTCTTGTCTTCTATAATTTCGGCTTCAGCATCACTTTTTACATCTTTACCTTTTAAATATTCTGGTAATTCCATTCCTGCCATATTAAACATTTCTTGTAAAGGTGGTACAGATTTATACATACCTGATAAGAAGTTTGCAGTAGACGATTTTCCATCTTTATTTCCACCATTTTCCCAAACAGTAACCTTATCAATTTTAATATTTTTAATAGCCTCAGATTGCATTTTTACTAATTCTGGTAATTTATCTGCAATTAATAATAAAACTGCATCTTTAGAATTATTTCCTGCAGCTTTTACTATTTGTTCCATACCAGAAGCTTGCTTAGTTAAGATTTCAAACTGACCTTGTGCTTCGGCTTGTGCTTTAAATAGTATAGCATCTGCCTCACCTTTTGCTCTTCTTCTAATTTGTTCAGCTTCAGCTTCAGCATCAATTTCTACTTTTCTTTTATCAATTTCTGCAGGTACAATAATATCTGCTTCTTGAGAAGAACGCTCTCTGTCTGCTCTCGCTGTTTCTGCTTCTTTTTCTGCAGCATAAGACTCTTGTAAAGCTTTTGCTGTTTGTACTTTTTCTGATGCTATTGCTACGCGTTCTGCTTCTGCTTCACGTTGACGACGTAAAGAATCTGAATTTGCAACTGCTATTTTTGCTGTGTTTTCTCCTTCTACTGCTTGCGCATTTGCTGCTGCAACTTGCGTTCTTTCATCTTGTACAGCGTTAGCTTCACCAATAGATCCATCTCTTGTTTTCTCTGCAACCGATTTACGTGCTGCGTTTATTGCATGAGCTGCTGCTTCTTTACCTAAAGCTTCAATATATCCAGACTCATCTACAATATCTGTAATGTTTACGTTAATTAGTTTTAAACCTACTTTTTTAAGTTCAGACTCAACACTTTGAGAAATGTTGGTTAAAAACTTATCGCGATCGTTGTTAATTTCTTCAATATCCATAGAAGCAACTACTAAACGTAACTGACCAAAAATAATTTCTTGGGCTAGTTCTTGAATGTCGCTTTGGTTAAGACCTAAAAGTCTTTCAGCAGCATTTTGCATAATACCAGGTTCTGTAGAGACACCAATAGTAAAACGCGATGGCACATTAACACGAATATTTTGTTTAGATAACGCATTTACTAAATTTACCTCAATAGAGATTGGTGTTAAATCTAGAAATTGATAATCTTGAATTACAGGATAAATAAAGGCTGCTCCACCATGAATACATTTGGCAGATTGTCCACCACCTACTTTACCGTAAACAACTAGAATTCTGTCCGAAGGACAACGTTTGTAGCGTTTAACAAGTACAATTAAAAAGACAAAGACGAAAAGTACTGCAAAAATAATTGCGATTGGTAATGCGAAACTAAAAGTTTCTTGAATGATTAATGTCATAAATTTTTATGGTTTTAGTTAAGTTTTTCTATAATTAATATTCCGTTTTCTGTAATTTCTTTCACCTTTATTACAGTGCCAGATTTTAAATCGTTTTCTTCATCTGTTAAGGCCTCTAATTCTCTTAATGCACCTTGAACTTTAATGTGCGCTTTTCCAATAGAAGAGCGATTTGCACCAACAGTTAGATATACTTCTCCAATGGTATTTACAGCATTTTTAAATTTCATGGTTCCACTATCACTAAGTTTGTTCATGTAAAAAAACATGGCAGCCATTATTGCCATCATTATTAATCCGCAAGCTAGAGAGATTACTATGGTTAAAGGTTTAGAAAATCCAGCATCTATACATGCTATCCCACTCCATCCAAATAAAGTAAAAAAGCCAACTAAATTTCTAAAAGTGATAAACTGAAAACCAATTCCAGTATCTGCTTCAATATCTGAATCTACATCACCAAAGTCGTCAGTGTCACCACCTAGAAATGCAGATATAGTTGTAAAAATGAAAAATAGAGAACCTATTAAAGCAATGCTCCAATATATTTTCGAAAATAATTCTAGGTTAAAAAACCAATCTGTCATAATAAACGATGTGTTAGTTAAAAATTAAATATACTGCTTTTTGAAAGTAAACTGTATTATTTAGATAGTAAAATACTTACTGCATTTCCGCCAAATCCAACAGCATTAATAATAATATTTTTGAGTTGCTTTGGTTTAGAGGTCTTAAGGTAAGGAACAGCAATAAACTCTTGTTTCTGAAGCATTAAAACAGCCATTTCTATACTTAACATACCAGAAGCTCCAAGAGTATGGCCTACTTTCCATTTATTTGTAGTTAAAGCAGGTGTTTTGTTACAAAATATTTTATTAATGGCGTTAATTTCGGCAAGATCTCCTTTAATGGTTCCAGGAGTATGTGTAACAATAGCATCTATTTCATCAGGATTTAAATCACCTAAAGCCATACGCATAGAATCTTGAAAACAATTGGCATTTGTTGAAAGCGAAGCGTTGTGTTCTAAAATTTCGGTTGCATAACCTATTCCTTTTATGGTTGCTAATGCATTTGTTTTTTTGCCAAATTCTAAACAAGCCATCGCTGCACCTTCACCTAACAGCATTGAGTTTTTAGTTTTTTCTAAATCTAAAGCACGACAAGGAAAGTGAGATGCTTCGCTTTGCTCTAAATTACAAATGGGTTTAGCATAAATTTTTAACGCTTGCATTTGTGCAATAGTAAAAGGTGTTAAAGGAGCCTCGCTACCACCAACTAAAAAGGTGTTACATAATCCAGATTGTAACCAAGCCACTCCATTTAGTAGCGCATGCAAAGCAGTAGAACAGGTTATAGAATGTGAAATTTCTGGTCCTTTGGTTTGTAAATCGTGTGCAATCCAAGACGAGATGTTTCCTAATGTTGTTGTTGGAGAGCTTAGTGTATCAGTTTTATTTCGGTTTAAAAAATCTTCATGAAAGGTTTCAAATAAACCAGTGGCTCCTCGAGAAGAACCAACATTAATTCCAAAGTTGTCTTTAGCATTCCATCTTGCTTTTTCTATAGCTTTTCTTGCAGAGTAGATTCCGAATAAAACAGAATCGTCTAGCGCTTTATATTTTGAATCTGAAGTTCTTAATTTTGAAATTTCAGTTTTAGATGCTTCACTTAAAGTAGTAATTAAATGATTGTTTTTTTCTGAAATACAATGTGCTTCATTTTTATAACTTTCCCATACTTCGTCAGTTGTTTTTCCGAGAGCAGAAATTGACGAAATTGCAGTTATTGAGATAGGTTTTAGCACTAGATTTTAATTTACATCAAAAATAAGTCATCTTGTTTTTAACTCCTACTTAGTTTTAAATTTAATGCGTAAATATTACCTCTTGTAACAAAAACTTGAAAATGAATACTTATATTTAAATTGAAGTTTAATTAATTAAAAATAGCACTAAAAACAGCCTGGACGAATTAAAACAAAAAAGTTGGTTTAGTAGAAATTGGGGATGGTTACCAGGTGGTGGCTGTTTATCACTAATAGCTATTGTGGTTTTGGTTGTTGTTGGAGCATTTTATAAAATATCTGATTCTATAGAAGAAACTGAACCATATAGTCATGCATTTTCTTTAGCAATAGAGAATGACAATTTTATTGCCTTTTTAGGTGAACCAATTGAAACAAATGGAATGGGAAGTACTAACTATAGTTATAAAAACGAATCTATTACTTCAAAATTAAGAATCCCAATTAAAGGTCCAAAAGAAGAAGGAAGTATTGTTGTTGATGCTGAGAAAATTAACGATGAATGGGTTTATAATTTACTTTATGTAGAAATTGATGGAGAAACAGAAACCATTAATCTAATTGAAATAGATGCTGAAGAAGAATCTTTAGACTATTTCTAAAGCATCTTCAATAGTTTTATAAATTTTATTTAACTGCGCATTAGAAATAGTATAAGGTGCTTGAATATATATAGTTTCACCAAGTGGTCTTAAAAAGACACCGTTTTCCATAAAAAAGTTGAAAAGCTTATAGCGCAAATCGCCATAACGTTCCATTTCAATATTTAAATCTAGTGCAAAAATAATTCCTTTTTGTCGGATAGATTTTACTTTTTTATTCGTTTTTATGTGCTTTCCAAAGGTTTTATGTTTTGAGATAATACGTTTAATATTATCTTGAATGTCTTGAGACTGTAACAACTCTAAACCTGCCAAAGCTGCTGAGCATGCTATCGGGTTGGCAGAGTAGGTATGGCAGTGAAATAAACCTTTACCAATATCGTCGCTTAAAAAAGCATTGTAAATATCTTGAGTACATGAAGTAATAGACATTGGCATTAATCCTGCTGTTAGTGCTTTACTCATGCACATAACATCTGGTTTTGTTTCCATAAAATCTGAAGCAAAAAAGCTTCCAGTTTTTCCAAAACCCGTCATAACTTCGTCTGCAACAGTAATAATATTATTAGTTTTACAAAATTTTAAAATTTGGTTTAAACCATCTGCATTGTGCATTTTCATTGCTGCTGCACCTTGCACTAAAGGTTCGTAAATAAAACCTGCTATTTTATTGTTGTCTGTAATGTCTTTTAGCTTTGCTAAAATAGTTTCGTTATTTTCTCCATTTGGTGTAGGAATACGTTTTACGTCTATAAAAAAGTCTTCGAAAGGACCATTATAAACCGATAATCCAGAAACACTCATAGCTCCAAAAGTATCACCATGAAAACTGTCTTCGAAGGCAATTAATGTATTGCGCTTATCACCCAAATTAAAATGGTATTGTAAAGCCATTTTAATTCCTATTTCTATACTAGTAGAACCATTATCTCCAAAAAAGACCTTCTCTTGGTTGTTAGGTAGTATTTTAATTAATTCTTCGCTTAGTTTTACGGCTGGTTCGTGCGTAAATCCTGCAAACACAACGTGGTCTAATTGCTGCATTTGTTTGTAAACACGACTTGTAATAAAGTCGTTACAATGGCCATACATACTTGAGTACCATGAAGCGATAGCATCTATATATTCATTACCATCTTCATTGTATAATAAGCAGTCTTTGGCTTTTACAATAGCCATAGTTTCTGGATGCAATTTGTGTTGCGTTAATGGATGCCAGATGTGTTTTTTATCGCGTTGTTTTATGCTCATATTGTCATTCCTGCGAAGGCAGGAATCTTATTAATTATACTTCAATTTTAGTCTATTTCGTCATGCTGAACTTGTTTCAGCATCACATTATTAATAATCTAAAGTCTTTAAAGTTGGATTTGTTTTTTTAATTAAATTTAACTTCCAATCTCTTTTCCAATTTTTTAATTGTTTTTCTCTAGCAATGGCTTGGTTTATATTTGTAAAAACTTCGTAATACACTAAATCTTTCAGATTATATTTTTTTGTAAAAGCGGAAGCTGTTTCATTATAATGTTCTTTTAATCTTTTTGACAAATCAGCAGTTACACCAATATAGAATGTTGTTCTGTATTGGTTGGTTAAAATGTAAATATAGCTTGATTTCATTTGTTTTATGTGATACTGAAACAAGTTCAGCATGACGGGATATAATGTTATAATTTCAATAATTCGTCTTTAAATTTTTCTGCATATTCTAAAACCACATTTTTATCAAAATAAGGTTCTTCTTCAATACGACCAATTACTGGAACGTTTGTCATTTTTTTAATAATGTCTTCTGTTGTTTTGTGTTCGTTTCCGCTAAAAATAATGGCAACATTAAAACCTTTTTCTTTTAATAAATTTACAGTTAAAAGTGTATGGTTTATACTTCCTAAATAATGCCTTGAAACTACAATTACTTTGTAATTTGGCTTAATAAGATCTAGTATGGTGTTTTTATTATTTAATGGCACAAATAAACCTCCAGCTCCTTCAAT
>NZ_JALZVX010000221.1 GCF_023299985.1 Lacinutrix sp.
TTCCAAAGAAAACAGACTTAAGAAAAGTCTCAAATAACAGAGTAAAAGAAGTCGAAAGATTACTAAATTACAGACCAATTAGTAAATTTAATTACAACAGCCCTATTGAAGAACTAAAAAACAAGTGTGTTGCACTTATGGGTTGAACTCAGCTAATAAATGAATATTAAAAAACTTATTTTTTACTTTCACTTTTAACTATTTGATTTTCAGTTGTTTTTATACTCAACCGTAATCCTAGTGCCTTCACTATGGCTGCTAAATTCTGGCGCATACATACTTTGAATAGTTGTAATACCATTACTCATATTTCCAGCATTGCTAACACGTAAATCGTATTCAAAAACATAAATACCTTTTGGTAAATAATCGAAAAAGAAATTAGTAGACGCATCTTTAGTTGCCTCATAATAACCTAATCCATCTTGGTACTTGTAACGCGATAATACGTTTATAGGTTCTAAGCCTGCTGCTCGCATATCTTTCATGTGTACAAACTCCATCGCACGATCACTACGTAATTCTATGCGAACGCGAACTAAATCTCCAACTTCTAATTTAGTGTCTTTAGTAATATCTGTAATCACTTCACCTTTATCTGTATTTGTTTTTTTGAAGAGTTTTTTCTTCAGTTTCAAAGGTGTTTCAGCTGAAGTTATTTTATCTAAATCCTCAAAATATTGCCAGTACAAACTTCCCCAAGCAATACCATTTCCTTTTTTGGTGATTATCACTTCTGCCATTTCTGGAGTAATTTCAGAACCATTCCAAGCTGTTTTGTAATAACCAGTGCCTGCTTCTACTTTTACAGCTTCTAATTTTGAAGGCTCTATTTGTTGTCCACCAATAACTACTTCTACCATATCTGTAACACTTAACCAATCGCTTCCTTGAAGCAGTAAAGCGTAAACAGCTTCAGTAGTTGCTTTGGTAGTTTTCCAGCGGTTAGTTTGCTTGTTTTTAAGCAACCAGATTTTAAGCTCGTCTATAGTTGCTACATTCTTCGCTTCGCTCTGAATAACAGTTCCAGCTTCAGAAAATGCCTCAATCATTAACGCTTGTGTTTCAATTGGTGCTTGATACCAATACCAAGAATTTGTATTTGCTTTCCAATACATACCTAATTCTTCACTAGTAACACTTGTTTCTTTTAACGAGTTTAAAATTTTAGCCGAAGTCACATCGTCCTTTATTCTATGTGTTACTAAAGCCATCATCCCTTTTGCATACAACGGTCTTTTTAACCAATAATTTTTAATTTGAGAATGGTAATAGTCCATAATCTCACGCACTTCTTTATTAGGCTTGTTTTCTGGGAAGAAGCTTCGCATGTATAAAAAGTGTAGTTGCGTGTAACTTAAACGATCTGTGTTTAAATCGGCATTTTTATCGTATTTTCTAATGTCTTTATATTCTTTTATAAATTGCGCATCTAAGTAGTTTAAAGCTTTATTAATCATTTGTGACGTCTCGACTGCGCTCGACGTGACATTTAGTTTTTTCAAGTGCCCAAAACCAGTAATAATATGTTGCGTGATGTAACGGTTTGCACGATAATCTCCAAACCAAGACCATGCACCACTAGACATTTGGTTTTGCTTTAGTTTGTTTTTAGCACGCGATAATTCGTTATTCATTTTATTTAAATCGAATAATAACGCAATACGTTTTTTCTGTTCGGTTTCACTTTGTGCATCGCGTAACCATGGTGTTTCTTGAATTAAAATTGATTTCAATTCTTGATTCTTTTCTAAATTACTTAGTAAAGCATCTGTGTTTTTCCATTGGTTAAACACTTCTTGAATTCTAGGATTTGAGTTTGCAATATGGCTTGCCAACGCATTTGCATAAAAACGCGAGAATGTTTGCTCGTTGCACTCGTAAGGATATTCCATTAAGTATGGTAACGCTTGTACTGCGTACCAAGCAGGATTACTTGTCATTTCTAGAGTTAACTTGTGGTTTTTTAGTGTTGTTGAGGTATTTGTTTTCAACTTATCTAAAGTGAATGTTTTGGTTTGGTTACTGCGAATCCACATTGGTAAACTTTCTGTTACCAACATTCTATTAGTTAAAACAGGTAATGCGTTTTGTTCGCCATCACTATAATTACCAGATTTTGCTATTATTTTATACTGAATAGCTTGCACATCATCTGTAACATCTAGATTCCAAGTCACACTAGTATTGCCTTTTGCATCTACAGTAAAGCCTAACTCGTTATAAGCGTTAGATAATTTATCATCTATAGATTTACCTGTTAAAGCATCAAACAACTGAAGCACAGCAACACCTTTTAATTCTTTATCTGTAAGATTAGAGATTTTAGTCGAAATTTTAATTTGGTCACCTTGACGTAAAAAACGTGGTACGTTTGGCAACACCATTAATTCTTTTTGGGTTACAGTTGTAAGTGATGTTGTTGCATTTTCTAATGTTTTAGTATGTGCTAATAATTGTAATTTCCATTTGGTTAATGCTTCTGGAGTTTTAAAACTAAAAGACACATGACCTTTACTATTTGTTTGTAGTTGCGGAAAGAAAAATGCTGTTTCTTGAAGGTTTTTACGGATTTTAACATTGCTGAAATCTGCATCAGGATTTTTAGATGTGATAACAACTATTACACCATTTGAACCTTGAGAACCATACAGTGCAGCACCTTCCGCTCCTTTTAAAATGGTAGTTGAAATAATATTATTTGGATTTAGAGCATTCAATATTTCAGTTGTAGAAACTTTGCCATCAATAACAATAAGAGCTTGATTATTTACAGGAACTGCACGATTTCCTCTAAGAACTATTTTTGAATCTTCTTCATTCTCTGAAATTGTCAATCCAGATACTTTTCCAGCTAAACTATTCACAACACTTGGGCTGCTCGCATCCATTAAAGCTTCAGTTTTTACTTCTTGATGAACAGTTGTCATTTTATTAGTTTTTCTTTTAATTCCTAAAGCAGTAATAACAACTTCATCTAGAGTATTCTCTTCCATGTAAATTGTAAAAGTATTCTCTTTTCCTATCGTAATAGTTTTCTCATTACCTACATAGTTTAATACTAATTTATCTCCTTTTTTAACTTTAATAGAAAATGCACCATCAAAATCTGTAGTTGTGCCTATTGTTGTGCCTTCAATAATAATATTGACTCCAGGAAGCGGTAAGTTATCTTTATCGTAAACTATTCCTGTAACTGTACCAGCTTTTAAGTCTTTGTCATAGATTGAAATAGCTCTTTTTTGTTTAAGCTTACTTATATACTGTTGATAATACCATTTGTTATTCAAATTAAAACCAAACCAATTCAACTGGTCGTATTGTTGAGATGGAGCATAGTTTTTATGTGAGGCATTTCGGTGTACATTAAAACCAACGTTTCCAAAACTTTTGTGTGCGTTACGTCTAAAACTAGAGCGATAGGTAGAACGATAAATAGGATTAAAATTCCAGTTATGAGGTTTAAACTCGTCTAGAGAAGCATCGTACATACTTGCCAACAACTCAGCTGCAACTTTATCTCCTTTAGGTCCTTTTATTTTAAATTTCCAAGTTTCGTCTGTTCCTGGTTGTAATTTATCTCTAAAGGTTAGTGTTTCAATCTCTAAATCTGTTTTAGGATAAGGCACATTTATTCTTACCGTATTAGTATGAAAACTATTAAAAGCAGCAAAGCTATAATG
>NZ_JALZVX010000222.1 GCF_023299985.1 Lacinutrix sp.
GTTGTTTTCAATAGCTAAATCGAATAGTTTTTTAAATGTTTTTTTACTGAATAACTCCAGAATAACCTCAATACCTAAATCCATTTGAAAGGCAGAAATGCCTTTAGTATTTAAAAACCCTTTTAAATATGCAGTTGCAGGATAAGGTGTGTTTAATTGGGTAAAAGGTGGTGTTATTAGTAAGAGGTCTTTCACAAAAGATATTTTGAATGTATTAATAAAAGTATAGTAAAATTACTCTTTATAGAGCCAGAATGGAATTGTTGCAATTAGTTTTTGTTTTAAAGAGTCATTCTCCATATTTAACCTATAAACTTCTAAATCGTGCTTACCATCTTCAATTTGTTTTAGGCTTACTACAGATTCAAAACCATCTTGATTTGTGTTATGTTTTGTGAATACAAATTCAATGTTATTAAACTCTAAACTATCGATTTTAAAACTATAAATCTTAGAAAGCGTTTTTATATAATCTATTCTTAAAGAATCTATTTTTTGTTTTTGTTCTTCCTTTTTGGTCGAAACAAAAATGTTAGTACTTATTCCACGTAAATCTTCTTCTGGTTTTAAGGCTTCATTATATTCAAAAATCGCATCTTCGATAACTTTATGTTGCTTAATAAATATTGGTAAATAATGTGTTGTAATTATTTTTGAAGGAATAGATGCATTACTAACAAACATGTCTTTTTTAATAATCTCATCATCATAATTTAAAATATTTGCTATAAAAGTACTTGAAGCATCACTGCTTGAT
This sequence comes from Lacinutrix sp., assembly GCF_023299985.1. Taxonomy (GTDB): domain Bacteria; phylum Bacteroidota; class Bacteroidia; order Flavobacteriales; family Flavobacteriaceae; genus Lacinutrix. The sequence goes on from NZ_JALZVX010000222.1 coordinate 758, forward strand.
AAATAGTTAGATTTTATAAAATTAAAAGAACCTAGCATGCTAATTAAAAAATATAGAGGAATTAAAATGTAGCTTAAGCGTTTTCCGAATTTGTTGTCTAAAAAGTTGTATACTAATGGTCTATATAAAAACGATAACATTAAGTAGCTAAATACCCAATAAAACGGAAAATAAACTTTTGCCAACCATTTATTTCTTTTTAAATAGCCTTGAGTTAAAAAGTCTATAAATGTAAAAAGCATTCCTAAAAGAATAAATACCATTAATACAATACCTATAACAAAAAGAACAATATGTTTATTTTCATGGTCTTTTAAAAAAAAGTATGCAATAGCAGTAATTACTCCAGTGATTATAAAAAAGGAAATAAGATAAAAAATAAGTAGAAATGCAATAGCAAAAAGTACACTACAATAATCCTCTAATTTTGAAATGTACTTATCAAACGATCCTATTTTTTTTCTTAAGTAATTATCAAACTTAGGTCTGTAATTTAATTTTTCGTAATTAATATCGCCAGAGACATAACGTAAACCTAAAGCTCCAATCCATAAGCCTCTTAATATTACATGCAATAATAAAGTAGTTAATAATATTGAACAAGCAAAAAGGGCTATTACAAAAATTATAATTTTAATAGTGTTACTATCATTTTGAGCCATTGTGAATGAATCATTCAATGGTTCGAAAACTTGAGTTAAACCATAAATAGAAAATCCAGAAATGATAAGCTCTAGTTGCCAGCTTTCTTGCTGTAGTTTATCTAACCATTCTTTAAAGCTTTTAGATTTATAATCATTCTGCATGTTTTTTATTTTGATTGGTTTATGTAAATATAATTTAAATTATTTTTCATTGCTCAAAATACTAGCAACCGCTTTCTTGTATTTTATAGGATTACCAGCTTTTTTTATGGCTTTGTATGTTTTTTGCGGATTTGAAAACGACTGAGAAAAGAACTCCCAAAAGCCTAACATTTTCATTTTAATTGGTGTTGGTCCAGATAAGTATTCGTCGTATTGTTGGTAAATGGTATCATGAAATTCACTAAAAATATCCCAACGGTTTTTAGGATATTCTGTGGTGTTATTTTTAATCATGCTTGGTAAAAAAGGATCTGCAATTAATCCACGACCAATCATAAAATGATCTATACTTGGAAAACGTGCTTCTATGTTTTTAAAAGCAGCAACACTAGTAATATCTCCATTGTAATAGAGTTTGTGTTTTGTGCTTGTAATACAACGCTCGAAAGCGTCTAAATCTACAGGTCCTTTATATAATTGTTTGCCAATACGAGCGTGAATAGCAATGTTTTTAAGCGGATAATTATCTAGAATAGGAAAGGTGTCTAAAATTTCTTCAGTGTGTTCGTAACCCATTCTCATTTTCATGGAAACTGTAATGTCACTTTCGTTATGCGCTTTTTTTAAAATGTCGTTAATTTTATTAGGATTACAAATTAGTCCAGAACCCATTCCAGATTTTGTAACCATAGGATAAGGGCAACCTAAATTCCAATTCAATTCTTTATAGCCTAAACTTTGCACATATTTTACCACGAATAAAAATTCGTCTGGATCTGCTGTCATTACTTGTGGTATAACTTCTAAAGTGGTATTGTTTTCTGGTTGTAAATCGAGTTGATAAGAATTCTTGATTTTTAACTTTCCATTTAATCGAATATATGGTGCATAAAAAGTATCGATACCACCAAAATAGTGATGAAACGCATTACGAAACCTAAAATCGGTAAAGCCTTGTAGAGGAGAAGAAAGTAGTGTTATTGACATCTAAAAGTTTAGTTTGGCAAATATAGTTTAAAAACAAAAACCACTTCTGTTAGGAAGTGGTTTTAAATAGTTGCTTTTCTATTTTTTTTAAATACAAATAGAAAATAATAATAAGGCAAATTAGCAAAGCAATAATAATATAGTTTTTAAAGCTGCCTTGTTTTTTTCTAATAATATGGTTGCCTCTTTTACTGTGTTTATGAGATTTTTGGTGAATATCTTCGAAACCCAGATTACTATAATCTAGAATAATTTCACTTTCACCATTATAGAAATCTGAATTATTATCTAAGTTATCTGCAATGTTTTTAGATTCTTTAAGTCCAATTTTAGTTTGATTTCTAATGTATTTAAAGCTTGTAAAGCTAATTCATATTATTAACTAATACTCTCATACTATTACTTAGTTGCTTTATTTAAAGCTTCTAATCCACCAACAACAGGTAAAGTTAGACTTGTTTTGTCTAAATCTATAGTTAACTCAGTTCCAGGTTTTGGATGTAATGTAAATTCTTTATCACTAGAAAAAATAATTAATCCTATTTGTTGTCCAGCGCGAATAATTTGATCGTCTGGTTGTAATTTAAAAGTAACATCGTAAAATTCACCTTTTTTAAGAGGCTCACTTTCTCTTAAAGATTTATGGTTTTGTGGGTCTGCCCAACCACGTGTAATAATATTATCTGTAATTACTTTAGCATTATCCTCGTAAGGTAAAGACACCATGATAATAGATAAATTTGCAGCCGCTTTACTACTAGATAAACTTATAGTTACTTCGCTTTCTCCAGAAAGGTGAAGCGCTTCTTTTAATATTGGAGTTGCATATAATAATCTATTGTTAGAGTTTGCTGCTTGTGCGTGTTCTTTAGCCGAAATATTAAAATCGTCAACCAAAGTTTCTGTTTTTTGTCTTTTGCTTTGCGTAGTCGATAAAACTCCAGTTGCGTTTCCACCTTTATTTAAATAAAGCGTTACGTTTTTAGCATCAGGATTTGGATACGCATCATAAGCTGTTGGTTCGCTCATTTTATCATTTTCTCTAACAATCCAAGCTTGTTTATCGTTTTCAACACCATTATCAATACCATGTAAATAATGTGTAAACCAACGGTTCATCATTTTCATTGGAGGAGGTCCACCATGTCCATTTTGGTGGTAAAACAACTGTGTTGGTAAACCCATTGCTTTTGCTTTTTGGTAGATTCTATTACTATGTTCTGGCATAACATTCCAATCGTTAAAACCATG
>NZ_JALZVX010000223.1 GCF_023299985.1 Lacinutrix sp.
TTTAGCTTTAAAATTTAGGCTAAGTTTTGTACTATCGAAAGCTGGTTTTTTAGTTTCAATAATAGTTTCTTGTATGGTTTCTACAATAGCATCAAGAGGAATTTGTTTGTCTTCTTTTTCTTTGCAGTTAAAGAATGATAAGCATACAATTAATAAAAGAAGTTGCGTTTTAATACCTTTGATTATTAGTTAGATAGTTATAACTAATTTTTACTTCATTTATTATGTTCGTCACTTCGAGTGATTTGAAGATTGGTTAGTCGTTGTTCTCAATAAAGATTAATTGATTTTGCGGTATTTTTTGTTCGTAATACTAGCTGTTTTTTTCAAACTCATCTATTAAGTTTTTATAAAACTCTATGATAGGTTCAATGACTTGAGTCCAGTTGTCAAATTCTAAGTGATATTCAGATGAAATACTCCATAATTCATCTTTTTTACATCTTATTAATGGACTAAAATTTTCTTTATTTGCAATCTTAATTAATAATTTTAACGCGTTATTTTTCCTTAGAAAGGAATCTAAGTTTTTATTATCTGTAATTATTTTAAATCGACTCTTTTTTCTAAGAAATAGATTTTTTAAATGAGAAATAGTATTTAATTCAAACTCTATGGGTTGAATAGTTTTTGATAGTTTACAGTTAATGTTTCCAACGTATGCAGTACCAGTTCGGTTAATGATAGTAAACTCGTTTTCTTTATATTTAAACTCTACTTTATAAATAACATTAGGACTCCTTACTCCACCACCTAAACCAATATCCTTATCATGAAAGTCGAATTTTCCGTTTTCTTTTTTAGTTAATTCTTTAAAGAAACTTTTATTCATTTAATATAAGTTTGATTTTTGAGCAGGATCTCAAAATTATTAATGACTACTTCTTAGGATGCACCAATTTCATCTCATCAATCAATCGAGTAGCTCCAGCAAACTTATCTACAATAAATAGTACATAACGCGCATCTACCATAATGTTTCGGCAAATTTCTGGATCGTAGTTCATATCACTCATTGTGCCTTCCCAAACACGATCGAAGTTTAAACCTACTAAATTTCCATGTGCATCAATTGCTGGACTTCCAGAATTTCCACCAGTTGTGTGGTTTGTTCCTAAAAAGCAAACTGGCACTTTTCCGTTTTTGTCTGCGTATTGTCCGTAATCTTTAGCTTCGTATAAATCGCGTAGTTTTTTAGGTACGTCAAATTCGTAATCACCAGGCACAAATTTTTCAATTACACCATCAAGGTAACTTACTGGCTGATAATACACTGCATCTCTTGGAGCATAACCACGAACTTGACCATAAGTAACACGAAGTGTACTGTTAGCATCTGGAAAATAGCGAGCGTCTGGTAAGGCTTCCATTAAAGCTGTCATATATTTAGTTTGTAGAGCAGAAATCACCTCATTCTTTTTTGCATATTCAGCATCTGTAGTATTCACAAATTTCTCAATAATTGGCTTTGCATATAAATATGCTGCATCTTTATTCAATTTTTTAAGCACCTCTTTTGGCTTACCATTTAATAACTCTAAAGCAGAATCTAAATTTGTAAACGCAGATTTTTCGTAAATGGAAGCATCAATATTATTTGGTTGGTATAAAGCCATAACGTTTTTGTAAACGCCTTTGTCTACAGTAGCATCGTAATTTTTATGGATACCTTTTAACCTGTTAATTAAGCCTACTCTAGCTTTTTCAAAATTATCAGCATTCGCATTTACAGCTTGTTCCATTTGGTAAGCTCTAAAAGTTATTTGCATAAGTTCGTTTGTAACCATAAAAACTTCAATAAAATTTCTACGCTTAATGTTTACATTTGCAAAATCTTTATATAGTTTATCGAATTCTGGTAAAATATTTCCGTATTTATTTACTAAATCTTTAGTTTTTAAAGCACTAGTAAATTCAGCTTCAAATTGTTTTCTATTAGCTACAGCATTACTTTTTTCAATACCTAAATTCTCGCCAATCCATTTTTTCCAAGCATTAGCAATTCTAGCCTGTTTAGAAGCATATTTAATACGTACAGCGTCACTAGTTTTCATTGCAGCATCAATAACTTTTAAAGCTGCTTCACGAATGGCAATATTACTTGGGTTAAATTCTTTTGTAATATGTTCTATTGCAACTGCTGGTAAATATTCGTTTGTACGTCCTGGAAAACCAAAAACAAGTGTAAAATCTCCTTCTTCAATACCATCTAAAGAAATTGGTAAAAAGTGTTTTGGTTTATAAGGCTTATTGTCTTTACTGTATTTTGCTGGACGATTATTAGCATCTGCATAAATACGAAACATAGAAAAATCTCCTGTATGTCTCGGGAAAACCCAATTGTCTGTATCACTACCAAATTTTCCAATACTTGTTGGAGGTGCACCAACCAATCTAATATCTTCAAAACGCTCAGTCACAAATAAAAAGTACTGATTGCCATTAAAAAAAGCCTTCATTTTAGTGTCTTGCCAAGCTTCTTTTTTAGTAGCTCCTTCAACAGCATTACTGTTTTTACTAATTTGAGATTGCTTTTCTTTTTCGGACATTGTATCTGTAACTCCAGATAAAACCTGAGAAGTAACGTCTTCTATTCTAACTATAAATTCTATATAAAGACCTTCGTTTGGCAATTCGTCTTCCAAATTCATAGCCCAGAAACCATCCTTTAAATAATCGTTTTCTAAAGAAGAATGCGACTGTATTTGCGAGAATCCACAATGATGATTTGTTAAAATTAGACCTTGATCACTTATTATTTCGCTTGTACAACCACCATTAAAATG
>NZ_JALZVX010000224.1 GCF_023299985.1 Lacinutrix sp.
AATATTATACGATGTAATGCTACTGTTGTTGCCAAAATTAGATACAGTAGTAGTGCATTGTGCAGCAACAAACTGAGAAGTTAAAACTAAGGTTAAGATTAAAAGTAATTTTGTTTTCATATTAAGTTGTTTTAGTAATTATTTAAATAAGGTTTAAAAACGGTGTAAGGTACTAAATCTTCGACATAGTCTATGTCGTTAAGTTTATTTAAAACATACACACTATTGTCGTTTAATTTTAAAATTGTTTGTTTGTAAACTGTTTCTGTTCCCCAATTTTCTATTTTAAAAACCGAAGGATGTAAAGTTTTCATCCCTAAAAGGTAGTAGCCACCATCTTCTGCAGGACCTATGACGTTGTCATTTTGGTCTAGTTTTTTAAAGGCTTTAGTTATTGTTTCAGCATTTAAGTCGTATAAATCACTACCAACAATAATAATTTTTTCGTAACCTTTTTTAAAACCATTATCAAAAGCATTATACATACGTTCTCCCAAATCATCTCCAAATTGCTGATGTTTTGAGAAAAATTTAGGGTTCCAAATATCGTTTTCTCTAACTTTAACAGAATAATAAACAGCCTTGTCGCAATCTAATTTTAAAAGTACATTTTTAGTATGTTCTAATAATAGTTTGTAAACTTCTAAAGCTGATGCCTCTCCAATACCTTTAGCTAAACGCGATTTAACTTTGCCCAGTTCTGGGTTTCTGGTAAATGTTATAATGAGGTTTTTATGCATTAATTTTTATTTTCTTCTTTTTTATCAGCTTCATAAACTTTTTTGCCTTTTTCTAACCACTTACTCCAAGCTTTATTAAAAGTATGCACTTTTTCTGTTTCTTTTTCTTCGGAATCGATAACGCTAAAATCTTTGTTCTTCCATTCAAATATACCACCATAAAGATTGAAAACACGTGTGTATCCAGCTTTTTTTAGCTTTTCGCCAACTGTTTCACTTCTTATACCTAAAGAGCAATATACTACTATTTTTTCATTTTTATTAGGGTATTGTTTTTCAACTGAAGCAATATCAAATGCATCATATCCAACTAAAACAGCATCTTTAATGTGGCTTACGTTATATTCTTTAGGTTCGCGAGAATCTAGAATAATAGCCTTTGTTTTTGGCATTGCTAATTCCTCTACAGAAATATAAGGCACACCATTATCGTTATGTTTTTTTAGTAAATCGTCTAGTGTTTTTTGTGCAAAAACTTGACTAGAAAAGAAAGTAAGAAGTATTATTAGTACGTATTTCATAGTGGTCTAAAATAATGATTTTATAGAATAATTCCAAAACTTTGCAAGGCTCTCTCTAAAGTAGATAAAAATCCCTTCAATAAAAATGTTTTGTAATTAATTAGAAATATTTACTTTATATGAAACTTGTAAACAATACTTTTATTTTTAAAGTTTTAGATAATTTAATCTTTACGTTTAAGTTTCCATTAAATAAAATATAACCTTCTAAAGTAACAACGTTCAAATAATTTTTAACAGTCTAAATTTCTTTATCTAAGTTATCTAAAATCGCATGCTTTTTGTATTAAGCTACAACACCTTGGCAGCTACTCCCAGCTCCTGCTGTACAACCATAGCAATGTTGAGAAATTACAATATTTCTGCCTTCTAATAATTCTTCTTTATAATCGCTAATGTGTTTAGACTTACTATTCACCGGTAATGCTAGCATTTGGTTAAAATCACAGTCAAACAAATAGCCATCCCAACTAACAGAAAGCGTATTGGTACACATAACGTTTTCAACAGCTGCTGGATTATAGGCGTCTACTAAAGCGTGCATATAATCTTCGTAATTTTCTGATGCTATTAAATAGTCTAGAAAACGAGCAATTGGGAGATTTGTAATAGCGAATAAATTATGGAATTGTATATTAAAATCTTCTAATAAAGCTTTTTTAAAATCCTTTTCCATTGTTGCTTGGTCACCTGGTAAGTATGCTCCGTTTGGATTGTAAACAAGGTCTAATTTTAAATCACTTCCTGGCATACCATAGCCGCGTTCGTTTAATTCTTGTAAAGCTTTTATAGACATGTCAAAAACACCTTCGCCACGTTGTTTGTCTGTTTTTCCTCTTGTCCAATGTGGCATAGAAGATACCACATGAATATTATGTTTTTTAAAGAAATCTGGTAAATCGTAATACTTTTTGTTAGCACGAATAATGGTTAGATTAGAACGTACAATAAAATCTTTTACACCAACTTTAGAAGCTTCTTCAACAAACCATCTAAAATGAGGGTTCATTTCTGGTGCTCCTCCTGTTAAATCTAATGTGTGTGCTCCAGTTGTTTTTATAACATCTAGAATTTGTTGCATAGTGTCACGCGTCATAATCTCCTTTCTGTCTGGACCTGCATCTACATGGCAATGCTCACATACTTGGTTACACATGTAGCCAACATTAATTTGAAGAATTTCAAGTTTTTTTGCTTTTAAAGGAAACTGATTAGTTTCTGAAATTTTATCTTTAAACGTTGGTAATTCTCCATCTGCAAAAATTCCGTTTGATAAAATTTCTAATTGCCTATTGCTATTTGCTAAATCGCTATCTCTTTTTTGTAACGATTGTGTTTTTAATTTACCCATTCTTGATTTTTACTAAACTATTTACGTAAGATTTGAGGTTATAGTTTTGTGTTTTATAAATGCAAAAAACAGATGCTTAATTAAGCATCATATTTACATTTCTAATTTATTCACTTTATTCATCATTTGTACGCCATGCACAAGAGTTGCACCACTTTTTATTGCAGCTCCTACATGTAAGGCCTCCATCATCTCTTCTTTTGTTATACCACGTTGTAAGCCGTCTTTGGTGTAAGCATCGATGCAATAAGGACATTGTTCTGTATGTGCTACTGCTAATGCTATTAGTGATTTTTCGCGAGCAGTAAGTGTTCCTTCTTCAAATACTTTTCCATAGTAGTCAAAAAATTTATCACCCAATTCCTGATTCCATTCACTAATTTTTCCAAATTTTCTAAGATCTGCTGGATCGTAATATGTTTTGCTCATTTAAGTTTTAATTTGTGCTAAGATGTAAATCTATGTACTATTGTCGTGTTTATGTATTGGTACTAACAAAAAATGGATTTAACTTTAAGAACAAAGTTAAATCCATTTATAAATTTAATAATTTTCTTACTAAGAAGACGGTCTTCCTTTAAGACGTTTTTCGATTTTTTGCTTTTTTTCTGTTACTCTTTTCATAACATCCATTAGCTTTTCATCTTTGCTCTCTTTGTAAAATTCGTTGATGCCTAATATTATAGCTTTTGCCTTTCTAGACGCTTTAACACGATCACTAGTTGACATGTTGCTCATTTTCATATCCTCGAATTCTTGAGCTTCGGTTAATAGAGTTTCCATATATTCTTTATTATTAAACGACAAAATAACTAAATGAATTTGATTTTCTAATAATTAAATCATAAATATTTTCGATAGGTCTATTTAAAGGTCTAATAATTAATATATTAAAGGAGTATTATAAAATTACTATTTTATGTAGTTGGTCTTCCTTTAAGGCGTTTTTCGATTTTTTTCTTTTTATCTGTCAGCCTTTTCATTACATCCATTAAATTTTCATCTTTATTTTTTTTATAAAATTCATTTATGCTTAAAATTAAAGATTTCGCTTTTCTTGAGGCTTTAACCCTATCACTTGTAGACATGTGACTCATTTTCATGTTTTCAAACTCTAGTGCTTCTTCTAATAATAAATCCATAATATTTTGTTTAATATTTATTAAATATAATTAAACAAAGATGATTTTTATTAAATGTTCTATAACTATTTCTGATTTATTAATCATTAAAATCAATTCTACTAAATAATTATGGGTAAAAACGAAAAGTTTTAGCCTACATTTTTTAATTGTAAATAAAAATCAATAACAAAATTGAGAGGATGTTAATCTATTTTAAAATCAAAATATTTGTCTTTAGGTTAATGTTTAGGATTGTGAAAAAGTGGCGCTAAACCAAGAAAAATAATTTTAGTAGAAATCATTCTAACGAAGGTTGGAGACTTTTAAGAGTGAATTAGAATTTTAATCAAAAAAACAACGCTTTTGAACATCATATAAGTTGTTGTTTAATTGTCTAAAAACCAATTCATTAAGATAGGTTTTTTAGTATTGAATTTAGAGTGAAATAAAGAATAATACAAAATAGAAGAAATCAAACAAGTATTTTGGATGCTGTTAAAATATTTTATGACTCAATTAAACAAGTACAGTAAAACAGTTACACAAGATCCAACGCAACCAGCAGCACACGCAATGTTACATGCTATTGGATTAACAAAAAAAGATTTTTTCAAACCAATTATAGGTATTGCAAGTACAGGTTACGAAGGTAATCCATGCAACATGCACCTCAATGACTTAGCAAAACTGGTTAAAGAAGGTACCAAGAATGAAGATGTTATTGGATTAATATTCAACACCATTGGTGTGAGTGATGGTATTTCTATGGGAACACCAGGAATGCGTTACTCTTTACCATC
>NZ_JALZVX010000225.1 GCF_023299985.1 Lacinutrix sp.
CTTCAAAAAAATAATAGACTGTTATGGGAAAACACACTTAAACGTAATCAGTACTTTATAGCTATTCACGATCTATTTATTAATAAAATTAAAGTAGATGCCTAAGTCGTTTACATTAATAATATGCACATATATGCGTTCGCAACCATTGCTAACGCTGTTAAAATCTGTAAATACCCAAACACTTTATCCAAACGAAATTTTAATTATTGATGGTTCTACAGATACTAAAACTGAAACTGTTCTAAATGAAAATACCTTTAATAATTTAAAGTATTTTAAAGTAGATGAAACCAATAGAGGACTCACAAAACAACGTAATTTTGGAATAAGCAAAGCTGAGAAAACATCAGAAGTTATATGCTTTTTAGATGATGATACTGTTTTAGATCCAAATTATTTTGAAAACTTAATTTCTACTTATAGTACTTTTCCTGATACACTTGCCGTTGGTGGTTATATTACTAACGAAGCACAATGGGAAACTGCTAAAGAAGAAAAAAGTAGCTCTAAATTTTATTATGATGGTTGGCAACGCACAGAACCATCACGTTTTAAACTAAGAAAAGTATTTGGATTGCAACCAGATACAAAACCAGGCTTTTTGCCAACATTTGCGCATGGACGTTCTATTGGTTTTTTACCACCTTCTGGTAAAACTTATGAAGTTGAGCAACTTATGGGTGGCGTTTCATCTTACAAAGCTTCAGTTTTTAAAACAATTAAATTCTCAACTTATTTTGAAGGTTATGGTTTGTATGAAGATGCAGATTTTTCTATTCGTTTAGCAAAAACAGGTCAGTTATATATTAATACAAATGCACAATTAGCACATTATCACGATGGTTCTGGAAGACCAAATCAATATCATTATGGTAAAATGGTGCTTAGAAACGGTTGGTATGTTTGGCGCGTAAAATACCCGAAACCGAGTTTTAAGGCACGCTTTAAATGGCATGCAACAGCTTTTCTTTTAACCAATATTAGACTAACAAATGTAATAACAACCAATAAAAGAAAAGAAGCACTAACCGAAAGTTTGGGTAGAGTTGTAGGATGGTTATCTTTATTTTTTAATGCACCAAAACCTTAATAATGCGATTTTTAATTATATCTCATGCCACACATAAGCAAGAAACATCACAATTGTTTTCTTATGCACCTTACGTTCGTGAGATGAATTTATGGTTAAAATATGTTGATGAAGTAGAAGTTATTGCCCCTAAAACTATTGGAGAACCTAGTGCAATTGAAATGACTTATAAGCATAAAAATATTGAATACAATCAAGTTTCTGCTATTCAATTTACTTCTGTTTTACACCTTTTAAAGTCATTACTAAAACTACCATTAATTGTATTTAAGCTTTTTAAATCGTTTAGAAAAGCAGATCATATTCATTTACGTTGCCCAGGAAATATTGGATTACTAGGCTGTTTTGTACAAGTTTTTTTTCCGAATAAAACAAAAACTGCAAAGTATGCTGGAAATTGGGATCCAAAGTCTAAACAGCCACTGAGTTATAGAATTCAAAAATGGATGCTGAGTAATACAGTATTAACTAAAAACATGCACGTTTTGGTTTATGGCGATTGGAAAGAACAATCTAAAAATATTAAACCATTTTTTACAGCAACGTATAGAACTTCAGAAATTGAAAAAGTATCAAACCGTGATTATAATGAGAAACTAAAATTTGTGTTTATTGGAAGCCTAGTAATTGGTAAACGACCATTATTGGCTATTCAAATTATAGAAAAGTTGAAACAGAAAGGCTATAATGTAAGCTTAGAGCTTTTTGGTGATGGTGTTTTAAAGGAGGAGTTAATGGAATATGTTTCAGAAAAAAATATTGAAAACACCATAACTATCCATGGGAATAAAACAAAAGAAGTTGTTAAAGCAGCTTTAAAAACAGCTCATTTTTCAGTATTGCCATCAAAGTCTGAAGGTTGGCCAAAAGCCATTGCAGAAGCTATGTTTTTTGGTTGTATTCCTGTAGTTACTAAAATTTCTTGTGTACCATACATGTTAGATTATGGAAAAAGAGGTGTTTTAATTGAACCTAATTTAGAAGCTGCAACACAAGAGTTAATAAAAGAGTTAGAAAATAAAACACATTTACAATCGAAATCTAAAGCGGCTTTGCAATGGTCTCAAGCGTATACTTTAGATTTGTTTGAAAGTGAAATCGCCAAATTATTACAAAACTAAATGAGGGTTTTACAACTAATAGATTCTTTACAAACAGGAGGAGCAGAGCGTGTAGCAGTTAATATTGCGAATGCTTTAGCTTCTACTATAGAAGCCTCTTATTTATGTGCAACGCGAGACGAAGGTTTATTAAAAGAAAGTATTGATGCTCGTGTTAATTATCTGTTTTTAAATAAAAAGAAGACTATTGATTTTAAAGCCATTAAAAAACTAAGCCGTTTTGTTAAACGCAATAAAATTGATGTTATACATGCGCATTCTACTTCGTTTTTTTTAGCAACAATTATTAAAAAATTTAATAAAAATGTTAAAATCGTTTGGCACGATCACTATGGAAATAGTGTTTTTTTAGAAAGTAGATCTTATAAAATGCTAAAAAAATGCTCTAAACATTTTGCTGTTGTTTACAGTGTAAATAAAGCGTTACAAGATTGGGCGAGTGAGAAATTAAACAGTAAAGATGTTCGTTATCTTCCAAACTTTGCTGTAGTAAATACAGGTGAAGCAAAAACAACATTAAAAGGAGAGCAGAACAAACGTATTATTCATTTAGCTAATTTACGAGAGCAAAAAGATCATTTTACTTTGCTTAAAGCTTTTAAAGAAATAGTGAATTCATTTCCCTATTGGACCTTGCATTGCGTAGGTAAGGATTTTAATGATGATTATTCCAAAGCAATCCAGCAAGACATTAAAAGTTTAAAGTTAGAGAATAACGTTTTTGTTTATGGTAGTAAACCAGATATTACAAACATTTTAAGTCAAGCGCAAATTGCTATATTATCTTCAAAATCTGAAGGTTTGCCAATTGCTTTGTTAGAATATGGTTTGGCAGGTTTACCAACTATTGCAACTAATGTTGGTAACTGTGATTTGGTGATTGCAAATAAAAATTTAGGGCAATTAGTCCCTTCTAATAACGCTTTAGCGCTATCTCAAGCTTTAATAAATTATATTAGCGATATGGAGAGTGCTAGAATAAAAGGAGATAATTTAAAAACACATAGTCAAGCTAATTTTTCTGTAAATTCTGTAGCTAAAACACTAGTTGAAGATTATAAGCGTATTTTAAAATAAATGACAAAAACCGATTACATAAATAAGCAATGTAAATTAATGTTTAAACCGTTATATGTAAGGTTAGCGGTTTTAGCAATGATTGTCTCTTATTTTTATAATTTACCTGTTGTTAAGTATAGCGTTCAAGGTGATAACGAATTAAGATTGTTTGATTTAGCAGGATTGGTTATACTCTTTGTTTTGTACAATAATAGTGGATTTGTATTCTATTATATACGAACGAAAACTTACCTAAAAACATTTAATACTTTTGTAATGTGGTGTGGATTTACACTACTATTTACGGCGTTATTTAGTGTGTTTAAAGGAAGGCCTTTATGGTTTATTAAATCGGTATTATATTATTATCATATGGTTGTATTCTTTTACACTGGTGTTTTTGTTGCCATGTATTTAAGAGAACGAAGCAACTATAAACTTGTAGCGAGTCTTGTTTTAATATTATCGATTGTAGAGGCCGTTATAGTCTTTCTACAGCATTCTGGTTATATTCCCTTTTTATGGAATAGTGTTTATGAGGAAGCTTATGGCGGCTTTTTATCAGGTGCTTTAGGTCCTAATAAAATATGTTTAGGTATGACCATGTTTATTTCGTTTGTGTTTGCCGTAGGTCTGTTTCTGCAAAAGCAATTAAAAGTCAATAAAATTTTAATTATTGCTAGCTTATTAACAAGTTTGGCTGTAATTGGTATTTCTGGTTCGCGTACTACTTATTTGGCATTACTGATTTTTGCTTGCTATATTTTTATTATGAAAACCAGGAAATTTTTAGCATTGTCTGTCGTGTTGTCTCTAGCAGTAATAGTTGCTTTCTTTTTTAATTTAGAACTAATAGAAACCATAACGACCACTATTGAAGGTCGCGTTATTAATAAGGTTTCTAGTCCAGATGCTTTTAAGGCTAATAATATAGATGTTGGGCAGTTGTATGAAGATTTAGGAGCAGGAAGAGGTCAAATTGTAATTATGTATTTAAAATATATAGCCAATAACCCTTATGTAATACCAATAGGAATTGGAGTTAATAATCGTTTACTTATAGGAGCTTCAGCTCATAATATCTATTTAAGTTTAATAAACGAAGTTGGTTTAGTAGGCTTATATTTTTATTTAAAATGGCTTACTTCTTTTTTATATCTTAAATTTGGAAAGGTAAGTTCTCTTAAATTGGCGCTTAGCGGAATGGTGTTTGCCATGTTGGTCACGCTTTATTTTGGAGAACATTTATATCTTTATCGCTCTGTATTTACCATTTTAGGGTATTTTATTTTAGTAACCATATTATTAATCGCACCACGATATTATTTTACCAATGCAAAATCTAAATAAAATAGCAGTTGTAATTCCTTACTATAATGCGGCTAAGCATATAGTAAGTGTATTAAATAAGTTGCCTAACATCATAACCAAAGTTTACATCGTGGACGATTGTAGTCCACAAGCACTTCCTAAAGAAGCTTTGTCTGCATTCTCGAATATAGAGTATTTAAAGAACCTTAAAAATTTAGGCGTTGGTGGTGCAACAAAAACAGGTTTTACTAAGGCTATAGAAGATAAAATGGATATTGTGGTTAAGGTCGATGCAGATGACCAAATGGATACAAGTTACATAAAAGACCTTGTCGCTCCTTTGGTAAATGGCGAAGCTAGTTATGCAAAAGGCAACCGTTTTAGAGATTTTAAGGCTCTTAAAAAGATGCCTATTACTAGAAAAATAGGAAACTTAGGCTTGTCTTTTCTTACTAAAGCAGCCACAGGATATTGGAATAACTTCGATCCTACAAATGGTTTTTTTGCTATTAAAACAGAAACATTAAAACGTTTAGATTTCGACGAGATTTCTAATCGCTATTATTTTGAAACCTCATTAATTTCTCAGCTCTATTTTCAGGATGCTGTAATAAAAGATGTACCAATGCCAGCAATTTATGGTGATGAAAAATCAAGTATGAGCGTTTGGAAAATGCCTTTTGTATTCTTTCCTAAACTTATAAAAACGTTTTTTAATAGACTCTTTAAATCGTATTTTGTTTACGATTTTAATATTTCGTCTATCTATATTTTAATTGGAACGCCTTTGTTTTTATTCGGGTTTATATATGGGATTTACAATTGGTGGTTTTATTCTAGTCAATCTCTATTTGCGCCAACAGGAACCATTATGTTAGTGACTTTAACTATAATTGTTGGGTTTCAGTTATTACTACAAGCTGTACATTACGACATTACTAAAGCGCCAAAAGTACTCTAGATGTTTAAAACTATAAATCGAAAATTTTATATCGTTTATGCGCTAAATATAATTATTGCTTTTGCATATTATATAGGTAATCGAGATGCCAATTATAGCGAGTTATCTTCAGACATTCAAAATATTATTCCTGTTGCACAAAAGTTTGATGATCCTAGTCTTTTTAAAAAGGATCTCTACTTAAACGATATTAATAATGTGAAATATTATACACCTTTTTATGTGCAATCGCTTCGGTTTATAGCCAAATTTACCAATGCAGATTATGTACAAGCAATTAATGTAATGAACACTATTTGTCATCTGTTATTTGGTGTTCTATGGTTCTTTTTAATGTTTAGGTTTGTTCCCGATTTTTGGATAGCGCTACTCGTTTCCTTTTTACTTAGAGGAATTGTTTGGTTGCCAGGATTTGAAATTTGGGGAATTACAGATCTTTGGGCTATGATGCCTCGAACACTTTATATTACGCTCTTTCCTATTCCTTTTTTAGTGCTAAATAAAAGTTTTAGAGGACTTGTTTTGTCTGCTTTTTTTATAGGATTAGTTTTTAACTTTCATCCTATAACAGGATTAGGTGGCATTTTGCTGTACTTAACATTTCTTTTATTGATGGTTTTTATTTTTAAAATGAAAGACCTCGTCAGTACAAAAAATATAGTGTCATTAATTTTTGCACTAATACTAGGTATGTTGCCTTTTATATTAACCTATTTTGGAAAGACCTCAAGTAGTATTAATTATGATATGAATGCTTTTAAAGTAGCGTTTGATTCTAGGATTCCTCAATTTTTTTCGCAACCAGTGCTATATATAAAAGACTGGTTACATTTTAAAACACTCTTTTATATTGTACCAATTATTGCTTATTTTATTTTTCCTAAAAAGGAGATAATCCACTTTAAACGAGCTAAATTAATAATAGTATTAACTTTAGTGTTGGTCATTTTGCCATCGATAAGTGTTTATGTAGAACAGTTTATTAATTCTGTTTTTGGTTTAAATTTAAGATTGTCTTTTCAGCTTATCCGTGCTCAAAAAGTAGCAATTATTCCTTCGTTTTTTGCTATGGTCTTTGTACTTCAGATTATTAATACTAAGGTTAATAAACAGTTTTTTTTACCTTTACTTTTTTCGATATACTTTCTTATATTAATTGTTAGCAAAGCATTAGTATTTAATAATGTACCGTTTGTTGGAGACGATATAGTTAGACTTGTATTACCAAATAATTTATGTATTGAGAGTAAACATTCTTCAGAAATACTAGATGTAGATAAAATGGCTTTATACATTTCTAAAAACACGAATAAAGATGCCGTTATTTTTGGAGGACATCATTATAGAGGTGCAGCAAAACGATCTGTAGTGCTTGACTCTAAAGGTGCATCAATGATTATTGAAGGTAATCCTTCACAATTCATTCAATGGAAAAAAGACCAATTAAAATTAGCCAATGCAACTTCAATTGAAGAAAGGTTAAGTGTTTTAAAAAGCTTAAAAGTTAATTATATCGTTTCTAAAAATAATTTCCCTTTAGAGGTTGTTCATATAGAAG
Source organism: Lacinutrix sp. (assembly GCF_023299985.1). GTDB lineage: Bacteria > Bacteroidota > Bacteroidia > Flavobacteriales > Flavobacteriaceae > Lacinutrix. Next base: position 7,104 of record NZ_JALZVX010000225.1, read on the forward strand.
GTGTCTTAAATTTGTACAAACTACAATGAAAAACATCCTCTACATTGGGAACAAATTATCCTCAAAAGGAAAAACAGCGACTACAATAGATACGCTTAGTCAAGCTTTAGCTACTGAAGGATTTAACATTAAAGCAGTATCCAATAAACAGAATAAGGTATTACGTTTATTAGACATGTTACTGTCTGTTGTTAAAAATAGAAATTGGGCAGACTATGTTTTAATAGATACTTACAGCACTCAAAATTTCTATTATGCATATCTAACAAGTAAACTGTGTCGTTTTTTTAATATAAAATACCTTCCCATTCTACATGGTGGCAATTTGCCAAACCGACTTAAAAAAAGCCCAAAACTAAGTCGTTCTATCTTTAAGAATGCACATGTAAACATAGCGCCTTCAGAGTATATTAAATCTAATTTCGAAAGTTATGGCTATCATAATATTATAATAATACCTAATGCAATAGCAATAGATAACTATCCTTTTAATCAAAGAAAAATTAATGCTATTAGGTTGCTTTGGGTACGTTCCTTTTCAAAAATATATAATCCTAAATTAGCTGTCTCAATCTTAAAAGCACTTAGAGATAGAGGTGAAGAAGTCAGTTTAACAATGGTTGGTCCAGATAACGATGGTAGTTTGGTAGAGACCAAAACTTATGCGAACTCTTTAAACACTGAAGTGCGTTTTACAGGTAAATTATCTAAAAAAGAATGGGTTAATTTATCTCAAAATCACAATGTTTTTATTAATACTACTAATTTCGATAATATGCCAGTAAGTGTTATTGAAGCCATGGCTTTAGGTTTACCCGTAATTTCTACAAATGTTGGTGGCTTACCTTTTTTAATAAAGGATAGAGTAGATGGCATATTAGTGACTCCAAATAGTGTTGATGCTTTTGTAGACGAAATTTTAGAGATTAAAAACAATCACCAGATAATAGAAAACATAACAAACCAAGCCAGAGAAAAGGTAGAACAGTATGGTTGGCAGGTGGTTAAGGAAAAATGGAAGGCAATTTTAGTATAAACCTTGCAATCCAAACATTACTTATTATCTTTACGCAAAACCACACTAACTAATTCATGTCCAAGCAATCTAATATTCATTTTGAAATATCAGAACGTAAGATCTTACTAAGGCTCTTCGATATTTTGTCTATTGGTATTGCTTTGTACGGATTTAGTTGTTTTTCAGGATTCGATTATTTTATTATAGATGAGTCGCATTGGAGATGGTTAGTTGTTTTAGTCATTTATATCATGGGTTTTGGAACCGTTTTCGAGCTCTACGATTTAAAAAAATCGAGTAAGATAGAAACTGTTGCAAGTGCTATTTTATTAACAACTTCGGTAACTGTTCTTGTCTATTTTTTAACACCATATTACACACCAGTATTACCAGATAACCGTATTCAAATTCTTTATTTCTATTTGGCAATATTATTTCCATTGCTAGTTTGGAGATTGGCTTATATTACTTTTATTGCTTCGCCTAGATTTTATAAAAGTGCACTACTAATTGGAGAAACGTCTAGCATAGAGGCCATTATTATGGCTATGAAAATTGCTGATCCTAATTATCAAATTATTGGCTTTATAAATTGTGAAGCAGAAAGAGAAGAGCCAATAAAATTTAAAGGAATAACAGAGTTTAAGCCTAGCCAAGTTCACGAAATTATTGCTAAAGAAAATATCTCAGAGATTGTTGTTGCAAGCTATAATTCTGAAACGATTACGCCTTCAATATATGCAGATTTAACTACGCTTCTAGAACGCGGTTATCCTATTAGAGAATACACACAAGTATATGAAGACATGTCTTATAGAGTGCCAGTGCAATTTATAGGTAAAGATTTTTACAAGTATTTTCCATTTAGTAAAAACAGTAAAAACAAATTCTATTTAGCGTATGGACGTGTTTTTGATATTGTTTTATCTGTCTTTGGAATTTTATGTTCGCTTTTAGTATTGCCATTTATTATTATAGGAAATGCTATTGGGAATAGAGGACCACTATTATATTCTCAAGAACGTGTAGGGAAAAATGGAAAATCTTTTAAAATTTTTAAGTTTAGAAGTATGGTTACCAATGCTGAAGCAGGAGGCGCTGTTTGGGCTAAAAAAAATGATGCAAGAGTAACTACATTTGGACGCTTTTTAAGAACAACACGATTGGATGAATTACCTCAATTAATAAACATTATTAAAGGAGATATGAGTATTATTGGTCCAAGACCAGAACGACCAATGTTTGTAAACGAGTTAGCACAAGTTATACCGTTCTATCACACTAGGCATATAGTAAAGCCTGGTTTAACAGGTTGGGCTCAAGTAAAAGCACGTTATGGTTCTAGCATTAACGATAGTCTTGTAAAGTTAGAATATGACTTGTACTATATTAAACATCGTAGTTTTCTACTCGATTTTAATATTTTTATTAAGACTTTAAGTACTGTTATTTTCTTTAGAGGACAGTAGTTCAGTTTTCAGTTTGTAATAATTTTTTACTTAAAATAAACTAGGTTAATAAAATAAGAGTAATCACATAACAGTGCCTTTTGCTTCGGGAAAGAGTTCGATAAAGAGTTTTATTCGTAGGAAATAACGATATGTTAACTCGCGAAGTAATCCTCAGAGAATCTTTATATCACCTTTTTTGTTAGTCTTTAACTTCTACTTAATTTCTCTTAAAAAGCCAAATCAAATACAGATACCTCACAGCTAATGCAATTAATAAAGGAATAAGTGCATACGCATACATTTGAACACCAATAAACCAATGAAGCGTCATAAGGCACAACATAATAATAAGTAGTTTAAGATAGCCTATAAACCAGTGTTTAGGTGTTTTTTTGTAAACTTGAAAAAGACCTATTAAACTAATTGGGCAAGCCCAAAGTAAATTGTAATTATACGCTGTAGCAGAATGGTCTGTAGCAAACCAAAGTAAAAATAAGAGTAAGCCAATAGCTCCTGTTACACTAAAAATAAATAGGTCTAACCACTTTGAGCGTTTACTTTTTTTGTTGTCATTATAAGTGATAAATATTATAATTAAACTTAAAATTGAAAATATAAAAAAAGGACTCGTAAAAAAGTTGTCTTTTTTAAAATCACCATCCTGAGCATAGATTATTTTAGATTCTTTTACCAATGGTTTTTTAGAATTTTTAAAAGAAGCATCTTCAAAAAATAAAAAGATATTTTCTGGTAAAAACATGTACTCTCTTGGGCTTGCTTTTTTATCAATTACAGAACCTAAAGCAATATCAATACCAAAACTTCCCCAAGAATTCCAATATAAATTATTTTGAATAAGTGTTCTAAACGTTTCTTCTTTATAAACTTCGGGTGTTTTATATTCAATATTACTTTTTAAAATTGTTTCTGTAACATCACGCATTTTGGTGGCGCAGTTGTCGTAAAAAAAATCATAGAGATAAGCTCTGTTTTCTGGTTTGTAGTTATTTGCTAAATAATTTATGATTGCTCCTTTTTGTTCTTGACTTAAATTAAGAACTTGCTCTTTTATGGTTCTATTTTGCTGCTTGTAAAATCTAATAATATCTTTAGATTTTGCTGCTCCCATTAAATATTTTAGTTTGCCTTTAGCAAAATTGGTATAGAAATTTGGGTCTTCAAAATTATATCTTCCGTAATCGTAAACTACATCAAGGTATTCATTTTTTACCCTAAAGCCATTATGCCCAAAACTATCGTTTAATAAATTTCCGGGTCCAATAGTTATAATACTAATTTCGGTATTATTTGTTAGCTGTGGTACTTGAGAAAATGAAAAGAAGAAAGAGAGTAGGAGTGAATTGAGTAAAAAATTTTTCATAAAAAACTCATTTTATCTAAAAGCACTAAAGTCTAGTTTTAAAGAAAATACATTAGAGTACAAAGCTACACTTTGGTCACCAATATCTGTAAATGCATAATCTACTTGAATACCTTTGTATTTAAAACCGACGCCAAAACTTGGTTGAAAACTAACGCTTTCAGAATTATCAATTTGTAATTCATTTTGAAAATTACCAACACCAGTTCTTAAATAAATCATATCTATATAACCAAACTCAAACCCTAAAGCAGGATTTACACTGGCAAAGCTAGTAGAAACAATATCATTATTTTGTTCGAAACGCACATTTAAATCGAATGCTGCTTTTAAGCTATAATCGTAATGAAAAACATAATTTTTAGAAATACCTATTTGCAATTTTGGTATTGTAATTTCTGAAGTTTCTGGTAACTCTTGGTTTTGCCCTTCTACAGCACCTTGAACTCTAGCAAAGGCTTCTTCATCAAAACTCCAAGAATTAATAGTTGTAGTAATATCACGAGCCATTAATCCAAATTTCCAATTATTCTGACTTTCAAATTGAATACCAGCATCAAAACCAAATCCCCAAGAATTAGCAAAATCACCAATAATACGACGGACTACTTTTGCGTTTATACCATAATTTAAGCCTTGAACAGGTAATCTTCTTGAATAAGAAAACGTAAAACCATAATCTGCGGTCGAGAATAAGCTAACTCTGTCGAAATTAACATTTCCTTGATCGTCTATAAGTTGTGTGGTGTCTAAAATATCATCTACAGCAAAACGAATTAACGAAATTCCAATAGCGCTTCTATCGTCTATAGGCATTGCAAAAGCGGCATAATCGTAATTAGCGATATTAGCAAAGTAACTAGAATGCATTAAAGCAAGCTGGTTGTCTTCAACATTTACTAATCCTGCAGGATTCCAGTAGCCTGCATTAACATCGTTAGAGGTAGCAGATACAGCATTACTCATGCCTAAAGCAGCAGCATCAACACCAATATTCAAGAATTCGTTAGAATATTTGGTTTGACTGTATAATGAAAGCGAAACTATAGTTAGCGCAAGTGTTAATTGTAATCTCAAGTGCAATTTTTTTACAAAGATGATAATAATTTTTCTTATATATCAAACTTAAAATCAATTAGTATATTGTGTAAAGTTCTTTTAAAATTACTCTAAGTACTTTTTAAACGGAATACTTTATTATTTTTACAAAAAACTAACCAATGCAAATTAAAAAAAATATTCCAAATTTTGTAACGCTATTAAATCTGTTATGCGGAAGTATAGCCGTTTTATTTGCAGTAAAAGGCTTTCTTGTAACAGCAGCATTGTTTGTTTTTTTAGGTATATTCTTTGATTTTTTCGATGGTCTTTTGGCACGTAAGCTAAATGTGCAAAGTGAACTAGGTTTACAGTTAGACTCTCTAGCAGATATGGTAACTAGCGGATTAGTACCTGGAATTGTACTTTACAAGCTAATTGAAAGCGCTGTAGATGCGCCACCAATGGCTGCATCTAATGAATGGTCTTTACATTGGTCTGGTTTTTCTATGGCTTTTATTCCAATTATTGGTTTGTTTGTAACTTTGGCTTCTGCTTATAGGCTAGCAAAATTTAACATCGACATAGACCAACAAACCTATTTTAAGGGCTTACCAACACCAGCAAATACATTACTAATTATGGCGTTGCCATTGATAATGGAATTTCAACATAACGATGCTATTAATGTCATTATATTAAACCAATGGTTTTTAATTGGGCTTACCATTTTAAGTTGCTATTTATTAAATTCAAGTATAAAATTATTCGCATTAAAATTTAAAGACTATAGTTTTAAAAATAATGCAATGCGTTATATTTTTATTATACTAAGTTTGGTGTTGTTAATTGTGCTTCATTTCGCAGCAATACCAGTAGTTATATTATTATACATTTTACTCTCTTTAATTCAAAATAAACAAAACTAATGTTAGAAATTATTTTCACACTATTAATGCTTGTGGCTTTACAAGCCGTTTTAGGTTTCGATAACCTATTATACATTTCTTTAGAATCTAAAAAAGCACCAGAAGCATCACAAAAAGGAGTCCGTAAAAAAGGAATATTAATTGCTATAGTTTTAAGAATTGTACTACTATTTGTGCTAGTTAGAATTATTGGTTTTTTTCAAGAGCCTTTTTCTTGGTTAACTGGCGAAATAGAAAATGTAGTAAAGTTTGCTTTTAATGGACACAGTATTATTGTTCTAATTGGAGGCGCTTTTATTATCTATACTGCTATTAAAGAAATTTGGCACATGATTGGAAAGGACGACCTTGCGCATGATGCTGAAGGAGGTGCTAAACGGTCAAAATCTGAAAACGCTGTAATTACAAGTATTGTGATTATGAATTTAGTATTCTCATTCGATTCTATTTTGGCAGCAATTGGTTTAACTAGCGAAATTGAGAACACAACTACTGCATTTATAGTCATGGCAATTGCTATTGTAGCTAGTGGATTATTAATGCTTTTAATGGCAGATAAAATCTCGGTATTTCTTGCAAAAAATAGAATGTACGAGGTTTTAGGTCTCTTTATCTTATTTATTGTTGGTATTATGTTGGTAACCGAAGGTGGACATCTAGCACATTTAAAGCTATTTGGAAATGAAATTGTACCAATGAGTAAAACAACTTTTTACTTTGTAATCGCTATACTTGTGGTTGTAGATATTGTACAGGGTCGATACCAGAAAAAACTGTTAAGAGAAAATAATACTTCAAAAAAATAACAATCTAAACGCTATTAATTATATGAAAGACTTAAAATTCCCATTACACTTTAGTTTTAATATTGGTACATTATCTAACGACTTTACAGCCAAAGATGCAGAAGGAAAAACTGTAGCTTATGTAAAACAGAAAATGTTTAAACTTAAAGAGGCAATAACCATATACTCAGATACTACTAAAACCAAAGTAGATTATACTATTGCTGCTAATAAGTGGTTAGATTTTTCTGCAGCTTATGGGTTTAAAGATGCACAAGGCAATAATCTTGGAAAAGTAGCTAGAAAAGGCTGGACTTCCATTTGGAAAGCAAATTACGAGATTATAGACCAACAAGATAAATTACAATACCGTGTAAGCGAAGCAAATCCTTGGGTAAAAGTATTAGATTCTATGCTTGGCGAAATACCAATTTTAGGTTTCTTTACTGGTTATTTTTTTCACCCAACTTATAATGTTACTAATTTAAGAGATGAAGTTATTGTAAAGCTTAAAAAAGAGCCTTCTTTTTTTGGTAAAGAGTTTAAAGTAGAATTGATTAAACCAATAGATAATGACGACGACGATCGTATTATGCTTGGTTTAATGATGATGGTATTGTTGGAAAGACGAAGAGGATAATGTTTTAAGAAATCTAATATTTTGTTGCCAACATTTTAAGAGATTAATTATATGATGACATTTAAAAATTTAGAATACATTTCTATTGAAAATCAAACCACTAGTTTTCCAAAACATTTTCATGAAACGTTTTGCATCTCTTTAATACATAAAGGTGTAGAGCAAATAGATTTTGAAAACCAAAGTCTTTTTAGTGAAGCAGGCACTATTTCTATAACAAATCCTTTCGAGGTACATTCAAATCCTTTAATAAACAGCAGTTCTTATTTAAAGTTTGATACTATTTACATCCCAAACGAAATAATGCAATTTGTATTAAACGGTAAAACTATTAAATTTATTAACAGAAAAATTGAAAATAAAAAAGCCAATCGACTATTTATAAAACTTAAAAACGCAATAGATAGTAAAATAGTAGAACGTATTGAAACTACATTATTACAATTTGTAAACTGCTTAAAAGATTACTCTCAAGAAAATGAACATGATTTTTACGAATTAAATTTAGATGATTTCAAACCTATAAATAGTTATATAGAAAATCATATTTGTGAAAAATTTAATTTAGATGAATTATCTCAACTAGCTAACATTAATAAATTTGGTTTCACTAAAAAATTTAAGTTTGCCACAGGTATGACACCAATGAATTATATATTAATGAAGAAAGTTTTTTCTAGTAAAAGTTTAATAACGAGCGATGCTCAACTTACCGAAATAGCCTATCAATATAATTTTACAGACATGGCGCATTATTCTAAAACATTTAAACGGTTTATAGGAATTTCTCCAAAAAAGTATCAAGATAGTCTTCTGTAAGGAAAAGAGTAAATACCAATATTATACAAGTTGTTAATTGTTTTCGATGCTATATTTGAAAAAAACAATTTCAAAATGAATAAAATAGCTCTACTATTATTAATTATTTGCTCTTTATGCTTTAACGTTTCATTTAGTCAAAACTTTGGCGATTTCCCAAATATTGAGAAACAAAAACTACACAACGATTTAGAGATTCTCTATCAAGGACTGAATAAGTTCCACTCTGGAATGTATTGGTATACATCAAAAGACAGTGTAGATAATGCTTTTAAAAAAGTAAAAGCACAAATAAATAAAGATATTAATGTACTTGAATTTCATAAACTTATTGCGCCTTTAGTAGCACTTTCAAAAGAAGATCATACAGATATATTTTTACCAAAAGCCGTAAAAGAAAAAATGACCAAAGAGTCTACTTTTATTCCTTTAACTTTTGTTTTTCTTGGCACAAAATTATATTGTGTCAAAAACGGTTCAAATGATCAAGATTTGAGTATTCAAGGAAAAGAAATTGAATTAATAAATAATGAGAAACCTATTGATATTGTAGAGAAAATAGGAAATTTATTTGCTTCAGATGGCTATATAAAAACATCTAAATACAGTGATTTAGAAGGGTTCAATTTCTCTAAATATTATTTCTATTATTATGGAAATACTAAAGAAGTAAGTATTAAATTTAAAACATTAGATAACCCAATAGTTTTTAAATCTTTAAAAATTGAAAATGTAAACAAGCATTTGCGTTCAAGAAATAAAAAGAACAAAGAAAACAAAGAAAAGGATTTATTAGAATTTAAAATAATAAATAAAACAACTGCTTATTTGGGACTTCATTCTTTTTCTAGCTCAGATATAGAAGAAGAAACTAAAGAAAAGAGTTTAGATGTTTTTTTAGAACATAGTTTCAAATCAATTTCAGATAATAACATTACAAATCTAATAATTGATGTAAGTGAAAATACAGGAGGTACTGAAGGTAACGAAGGCATTGTTTATTCGTACTTAGGTGACAATTATCAAAAATACAAGAAAGTTAGAGCGAAAACTCAAAAAGCGGTTCTAGATAATGGTATAGATAAGCCAATAACACTAAAAACATTTGGATTTTTAGAAAGAACATTTCTAAATAAACAAATGCCAGATGGCTCTTTAGAAAGAAGAGAATGGCCTGGATATGGTTTAATGGCATATAAAAAAGAGCCTAAAAACAAATTTTCAGGAAAAGTATATGTTATTATTAGCCCAAAAACATATTCTGGAGGAAGCGAGTTTAGTAATATGGCGTATTCAAATAATAAAGGAATTTTTGTTGGACAAGAAACTGGAGGTGGCTATTTTGGAAATACTAGCGGTTATGGTCAAGAACTTATTTTGCCAAACTCAAAAATTGAAATAAACATTCCGGCATTACAATTTATTATGAATGTTGAGCAAAAACTTCCGTTTGGAAGAGGCGTAATTCCAAACCATACAGTCATATCAACTTTTGATCAGTATTTGAATAATATTAACGCACCTTTAGAATACATTCTAGAAAAAATTAGAAATGAAAAATAACTTTCTAAAATAATGAGACTTTAAAATTAATTAAAGAACAATAATGTATTTGTTTAAAAAAGTGAGGCAACACTATGTAGTTTAGGTTTAAAAATCAAGCTTAGTCTTACGCAATTCAAAATTCTGACCTAAATATACTTTACGTACCATTTCGTCTGCGGCAAGTTCTTCCGGCTCACCAGCTTTAAGAATGCCACCTTCAAACATAAGATATGTTCTATCTGTAATAGCTAGTGTTTCTTGTACGTTGTGATCTGTAATAAGAATACCAATGTCTTTTTTTGCAAGTCGTGCAATAATACGTTGGATATCTTCAACAGCAACAGGATCTACACCAGCAAAAGGTTCATCTAACAAAATAAAGTTAGGATCTGTTGCTAAAGCGCGCGCAATTTCTGTTCTTCTACGTTCACCACCAGACAATAAATCGCCACGACTTTTTCTAATATGACCTAAACTAAATTCATCAATAAGCGATTCCATTTTATGTAATTGCTCTTTTTTACTCAGTTTAGTTAGTTGTAAAACACTTAAAATATTATCTTCAATACTTAATTTTCTAAAAACCGAAGCTTCCTGTGCTAAATAGCCAATACCATTTTGAGCACGCTTATACATTGGGTATTTAGTAATGTCTGTACCTTCTAAAAATATATTTCCGCCATTAGGTTTTATTAAGCCAACAATCATATAAAAAGACGTTGTTTTTCCTGCACCATTAGGTCCAAGTAATCCAACAATTTCTCCAGTATTTACTTCTAGAGAAACGTCTTTTACAACTTTTCGTCCGCTGTAGGACTTCATTAAATGTTCGGCTTTTAATTTCATAAGTTGACGTTTATATTTTATAAAAGTACTAAACTAGCAGTAATCTTAAATTTAGTTTAGCTAAAGTTTAACTTTGTGATTCTAGCGCATCCCAATACTCATAGGCTTTCCTTAAGTGAGGTATAACAATTGTACCACCAACTAAAGTTGCAATACTAAGTGTTTCTACTACTTTTTCTTTAGACAATCCAGCCTTATAACAAGACTCTAAGTGGTATTTTATACAATCGTCGCAACGTAAAACGGTAGAAGCTACTAAGCCTAAAAGCTCTTTTGTAGCAACATCTAATGCACCTTCTGCAAACGCATTTGTATCTAAATTAAAAATACGTTTTATAACTTTATTATTATCTGCTAATATTTTATCGTTCATTTTTGTACGATAATCATTGAATTCTTTAACTGACTCTGACATCTTTTTTTTGTTTCTTTTTCTGATTTTTAACTACAACTCTAGATATAAAAATACTAACCTGATATAATATAAGTATTGGTATAGCTACAATAATTTGGCTGGCAATATCTGGAGGTGTTATAATTGCAGAAAGTATAAGCACAATTACAAGTGCAAACTTTCGGTATTTTTTTAATATTTCTGGTGTTACCAAACCTATTTTAGTTAAAAAGTAAACCACAATAGGAAGCTCGAAAACAAAGCCAGATGCTAGTGATGATGAGCGAATTAAGGAAATGTACGAGCTAATATCTATTTCGTTTAAAATCTCTGAACTTACTATATAGTTTGCAAGAAAATTAATAGATAAAGGAATAACTATAAAGTAGCCAAAAAGCACACCTATAAAAAAGAGTAGAGACGAAATAACTATAAAACCTCTAGAGGTTTTACGCTCGTTAGCTTTCATTCCTGGACTTATAAAGTGCCAAAGTTGATACGTTATGTAAGGGAAAGCTATAATAAAACCAGCATAAATAGAGGTCCAAATATGAGCAGAAAATTGTCCTGCCATAGTCCTGTTTTGAATAATAAAAGGAAATTCTGCTTGACAGAATGTAGTATCTTCAATACCAAAAAAATTAGACATATTGCATAACCATTGATAGGTTGGAAACGTCATTTTTTTTGGCCACATTATAATGTTATCAAAAATAAAAGTACCAAAAATAAAGGCAACAGTACCACAAATAAGTATGGCTACAAATATTCTAATTAAATGCCACCTTAAATCTTCGAGATGATCCAAAAACGACATGCTATTTACATCTGTTTTTATCATTAAATAATACCTTCTTTAATTAAATTGTGTATGTGTACAACGCCTGCATAATTACCATTGTTTTCTACCAGTAATTGAGAAATACCATTGGTTTCCATAAGTTCCATAGCATCTACAGCCATAGCTTCTTCATTTATGGTTTTAGGGTTGCTGCTCATTATATCTTTAGCAGTTAAACCTATAAAGTTATCTACTTTGGTAAGCATACGTCTTAAATCTCCATCTGTAATAATACCAACAATTTTTTTGTTTTCTACAACAGCAGTAACGCCAAGCATACTTTCGGAAATCTCAATAATTACTTTTTTTACATCTGTATCTATCTGTACTTGTGGTTTATTATTTACCGAAGATAAATCCTGCACACGTAAATATAATTTTTTACCTAAAGCACCACCAGGATGGTATTTTGCAAAATCTTTACTCGAGAAACCACGTATTTCAAGCAAACAAACAGCAAGTGCATCACCTATTACTAGTTGCGCAGTAGTACTTGTAGTAGGTGCCAAGTTATTAGGGCAAGCCTCTTTGGCAACAAAAGCATTTAATACATAATCTGCTTGTGTACCTAAAAAAGAGTCTTTGTTGCCTGTTATGGCAATCATTTTATTTTTTGCGTTTTTTATTAAAGGAACCAACACTTTTATTTCTGGAGTATTTCCACTTTTAGAAATACAAATAACAACATCATCTTCTAGTATTAAACCTAGATCTCCATGTATGGCATCTGCAGCATGCATAAAAACGGCAGGTGTTCCTGTAGAATTCATTGTAGCTACAATTTTTGTAGCTATAATAGCGCTTTTGCCAATTCCAGTAATTATTACTCGACCTTTAGATTTGTATATAAGTTGTACAGCATCAGCAAAATCGTCATCAATTAAAGTCGCTAAATTACTAATAGAAGCACTCTCTAATGCTATCGTTTCTTTGGCGATTTTTAGTATGGAATCTTTAGTATTCAAAATATATCATTTTAAGATTAGGTAGCAATTGAAAAGATTTTGTTATCTTTAAATATTACATAAAATAACTTCGATTTTGTGATTGTTGATAATCCTGACAAATTTAGCGAAAAATTAAAAGTAAATCTTTAATTATTCTTACTAATAGTGTCGATTTTAGAAGTTATTCTATCTAAACTAAATTGTGTAAATAATTAATCGCTTAATATAAACAGTGAAAAGTCAAATTCGTGCTGCCCTAAAAAAGTATTTCGGTTTTAGTGAATTCAAAGGATTACAAGAAACCGTTATCGAAAGTATTTTATCCAAAAATAACACATTTGTTATTATGCCAACTGGTGGTGGAAAATCGTTATGCTATCAGCTTCCTGCGCTTATGCAAGAAGGAACAGCTATTGTTGTTTCTCCACTAATTGCATTAATGAAAAACCAAGTAGATGCCATTCGTGGTATTTCAGACCAACATGGTGTTGCTCATGTTTTAAATTCGTCTTTAAATAAAACGGAAATAAAACAGGTTAAAGAAGACATAACAAACGGCATAACAAAACTGCTTTACGTTGCTCCAGAATCACTTACAAAAGAAGAAAACGTAGAGTTTCTACGTACTGTAAAAATTTCTTTTATGGCTGTGGATGAAGCGCACTGTATTAGTGAATGGGGACACGACTTTAGACCAGAATATAGAAATTTACGTGCAATAATTCAACGTATTGGTGATAATATTCCAATTATAGGTCTTACTGCAACAGCAACACCAAAAGTACAAGAAGATATTCTTAAAAATTTAGGAATGAGCGATGCTACAACTTTTAAAGCATCGTTTAATAGACCGAATTTATATTACGAAATTCGACCGAAGACTAAAAATGTAGATTCAGATATTATTCGTTTTGTAAAACAAAATGAAGGAAAAACTGGAATTGTATATTGTTTAAGTAGAAAACGTGTTACAGAATTAGCACAAGTTTTACAAGTAAATGGTATTAAAGCCTTGCCTTATCATGCTGGTTTAGATGCTAAAACTAGAGCAAAGCATCAAGACATGTTTTTAATGGAAGATGTAGATGTTATTGTTGCTACCATTGCTTTTGGAATGGGAATAGATAAACCAGACGTACGTTTTGTAATCCATCATGATATTCCAAAAAGTATAGAAAGTTATTATCAAGAAACTGGTCGAGCAGGAAGAGATGGAGGAGAAGGCCATTGTTTAGCTTACTATGCCTATAAAGACATTGAAAAACTTGAAAAGTTTATGTCTGGAAAACCAGTTGCCGAACAAGAAATTGGTCATGCACTTTTACAAGAAGTTGTAGCTTATTGCGAGACGTCTATTTCTAGGCGGAAATTTATTTTACATTATTTTGGTGAAGCGTTCGACAACGAAACTGGAGGAGGAGGAGATATGGACGATAATATGCGCCATCCTAAAAAGCAAAATGAAGCAAAAAACGAGGTTACTATACTTTTAGAAATAGTTAAAGCTACTAATGCAACTTATAAATCTAAAGATTTAGTAAGTGTTATTACTGGAACTTCTAACGCAATGATTAGTTCTCACAAAACAGATAGTCAGCCCTATTTTGGAAATGGAAGTCATCAAGATAAAAGATATTGGATGGCATTACTGCGTCAAGTTTTGGTTGCAGGCTATCTTAAAAAAGATATAGAAACCTATGGTGTTGTTAAGTTAACAGATTTAGGGAAAGCTTATATTAATAAGCCGACTTCGTTTATGATGACCGAAGACCATACCTTCGACGATTCTCACGACAATAACATTGTTGCAACATCTAAAGGTGGTGGAGCAGTTGTAGATGAGGCGCTTATGACAATGTTAAAAGTACTCAGGAAAACGAATGCTAAAAAACTTGGAGTACCTCCTTTTGTTATTTTTCAAGATCCTTCTTTAGAGGATATGGCATTAAAATATCCCATTACTGTTGCAGAGTTATCTAATGTTCATGGTGTTGGAGAAGGTAAAGCTAAAAAATACGGTAAAGACTTTGTTGCTTTAATCGATAAATACGTTGAAGAAAACGAGATCATGAGACCAGACGATTTTATCGTTAAATCTACAGGTACTAATTCTGGTTTAAAATTATATATTATTCAAAATGTGGATAGAAAATTACCTTTAACAGATATCTCATCTGCAAAAGGAATGCAAATGGTAGATTTTATAAAAGAAATGGAAGCCATTGTCTTTTCTGGTACTAAGCTTAATATTAATTATTGGATTGACGATTTATTAGACGAAGACCAACAAGAAGAGCTTCATGATTATTTTATGGAATCTGAAACAGATAAAATAGACGTTGCCATAGATGAGTTTGATGGTGATTACGATGACGAAGAATTACGTCTCTATCGTATTAAGTTTATTAGTGAGGTTGCTAATTAGGTAAGTAGGCAATATTCAGTAAGCAGTTTACGGTCAATAATCTCAACACAATAAGGCAATAGTAATAATAAATAGGTGAGTATTTAAAGTAATCAAGCAACAGTATCTTTTCCTTTGGAAAAGAGTCAGAAAAGAATAAGTTTATTTTTTATAAATTGAAAAAACATGCTCCTCTTTTTTTATAAAGAGCGTAAGCGTCTTAACGTTTGATCGTTTTATTTTATCAACGTCATTTTTTTCTATTTGAAAATCTATTTTCGTCACATAACCTTCAAGTGGACTAGCAGGTTCAGATTCGAACTCAGGCATATCAGCATTTAGTTTTAAATTATAATCGCTGCCTTCAACTTCTAACGTCGCACCATTTTTAGTTTTTACTTTTAAACGACCTACAATAAAGGTTTGTAAATAATAATAGCCTCCTAATTCATTATACCCAACAAACATAACATTATTATTAGATATTGCTAAAGGTTCGTCTTTACTAGAGTTTATTATAGTTTCAATGTAATTATCATCGGTTGTATTGTCTTCATTTTTTTTATTACCAAATAGTTTTCCAAAAACTCCCATAGTCACTTTTAATTTATTTCAAATCTAATAAAATTCATCTAAAAGAGGAATAAAAATCAGACTTGAAAAAAAATGTTACCACATTACTTAAAATTTTCAACTTCTTCCTATCTTTGCACCTCATTAAAAAACAAGACAATGCAAGACGGTTTATACGCAAAATTTAACACAAATAAAGGGACTATTTTAGTAAATCTAGAATTTGAAAAAACACCTGGAACAGTAGGTAATTTTGTTGCTTTAGCAGAAGGAAACATGGAAAACTCAGCTAAACCTCAAGGAACACCTTATTATGATGGTTTAAAATTCCACAGAGTAATTGCAGATTTTATGGTGCAAGGTGGTTGCCCTCAAGGTGCAGGAACTGGAAGTCCAGGATATAAGTTTGACGATGAGTTTCATCCAGATTTAAAGCATGATAAGCCAGGTATTTTATCTATGGCAAACTCTGGACCTGGAACAAATGGAAGTCAGTTTTTTATAACACACGTTCCTACAGATTGGTTAGATGGTAACCATACAGTTTTTGGAAATGTAATAGAAGGACAAGACGTTGTAGATGCAATTGCGCAAGACGACAATATTGACACTTTAGAAATTGTAAGAGTAGGAGCAGATGCTGAGAAATTTAATGCTATTGAAGCATTTAGAACTTTTGAAGGTGCACGCGAAAAGAGAATAGCAGAAGAGAGAGCAGCAAAAGCAGCAGAATTAGATAAGTATTCTGCAGGTTTCGAGCAAACAGAAAGCGGTTTACGATACCAAATCCTTCAAAAAGGAGATGGTGCTCAAGCAGAAAAAGGCCAAACTGTTTCTGTACATTATAAAGGTAGTTTAACAGATGGTACTGTTTTCGATTCTTCATACAAACGCAACGAACCAATAGACTTTCCGTTAGGAATGGGACAAGTAATTGCTGGTTGGGACGAAGGAATAAGTTTACTTAAAGTAGGAGATAAGGCACGTTTTGTAATACCTAGCGATTTAGGTTATGGTTCTAGAGGAGCAGGAGGAGCAATTCCACCAGATGCAACTTTAATTTTCGATGTAGAACTTATGAAGGTAAGTTAGATAACCTTTTTTTGTAAAAAAAAGTATGAATCGCTTATCTCCACGAAAGTGGAGATTTAATAAAATAATAAATTACTTTTTTAAGTAACAAATACGATTCTAAAACGTCTCATATTGTATATGAGGCGTTTTTTTATGCGCAACATTTAGTATTTTTATACCACAAACTAATTAAACTAACCAAAAATGAAAATAAAGCACTTTTTTTACGTACTATTTTTAATGCTAATGATGGCTTGCGGTAAGACTGCAGACTATACAACAGAATTTATAAAAGAGACTTCAGGAAGCTATTTATTTAATGCAAATGAAGTTATAGAAGTTTATTTTGAAAATAATGAACTCTTTTTAAAATGGAGAGGAGCCGAAAAAATAGAACCTATATACTTAGGAGATAACACCTATTTTATAAAGGAAATGAATAAAAAAATAGCCTTTGTTAAGCCAGCTGGTTCGCAAAATTATGTAATTTCTGAAATTCCTGAAGATGATGCTGAAGATAAAGGGAAAGAAGAAGTGAATTATAAAAAATTACCAGACTCTGCAAAAGTAGCTAGTGATTATTTAAAAGATAAGGAATACGATAAAGCTTTAGAAGGTTATTTAGCAATACAAAAAGAAGATTCTAATAGTGGATTTTTAAATCAATACGATATTAATAGATTTGGAAATCAATATTTAAAAGATGAAAACTATAAAGATGCTATTGAAGTTTTTAAATTAAATTCTAAAATACATCCAAAAAGTGATAATGTTTACTCTAGTTTAGCAAATGCTTATGCTAAAAATGGTGATAGTTTACAAGCTTATAATAACTACAAAATTGCTTTAAAATACAATACTGGAAACCGAAGTGCTAAAAAGTTTATTAGCGTTTATGATAAGAAATAATTAGTGTTGTTACTTCGAGTGATTTCGAGTTATCGAAAAAAAAACATATTTTGATTGAAGATGCCAAAGCATAGCTTTTAGAAATTGTATCGAGAAGTTTTGATGACGAATAATGGATTCCTGCCTTCGCAGGAATAACAAGCTAAACTAAAGTAATGACAAACCAAGAACTAGAAAATAGAAAATACCCAATTGGAAAATTCCATTGTCCAAAAGAAATTACAGAAGAACATATTAGTCAATGGATTTCTATTCTAGAGGCACTTCCAACTCGTTTAGAAACTCTAGTTAAAAATCTTAATAACCAACAACTCGATACAGCTTACAGACCAAAAGGTTGTACAATAAGGCAAGTTGTACACCACATTAGCGAGATAGCCACAACAACAGTTATACACGTTTTAAATGGGCAATTACAGAAGATAATCCAGTAATTAAAGCTTAGGATGAAAACGCTTGGTCTCAGCTACACGATTATAGAGAGGTGATTGAAAACTCATTATTACTCATTAAAGTAATACATGCAAAATTGGTGCACTTTGTAAAAGGTTTAGCTTTTGAATATTTAAAACGAACTTTTATCCATCCAGATGGTAATAAATTTGTTACTTTAAACGAGAATTTAGGTGTTTATGCTTGGCAAAGTAACCATCATTATGCACATATTAAGCGATTAACGGAAAGGGAAGGTTGGGAGTATTAAAAA
This sequence comes from Lacinutrix sp., assembly GCF_023299985.1. Classification (GTDB taxonomy): domain Bacteria; phylum Bacteroidota; class Bacteroidia; order Flavobacteriales; family Flavobacteriaceae; genus Lacinutrix. Next base: position 25,404 of record NZ_JALZVX010000225.1, read on the forward strand.
AACATTTTTTTAAATTTTAAAGTTCGAAATCCTTATAACGCCTGAGCTATGAAAAGTAAGGGAGTAAACTAGCGTTTACTTTCCGCCACGCACATAGCAAAGTCTTTTTGTTTTGTTTTGTTTTGTTTTATCTTTTTTGTTTAAAGCAAAATCCCAAAGATTTTGCGGACATCATAAAAATACACAAACCATTCGATTAAGCCCAAAGCCCTTATTTTTTATAGGTTTTGTTGTAGTGCGTTATTTTCCTCTCAATTTATTTAATTCCAAGTAATGGTTATTAAACATCTCTGCTTCTTCTTTGTCCTTGAAGCTCAAAATTTTCCACTTCTTTTCCTCAATATTATACGAGTTGTCTAACCATCCGCTAAAAATTTCTCTTATGGTTATATAAGTCACAATGCCTTCTTTAAATGGATTGCTGATTGCTACACCTTTCCAAATTTCTTTTAGATTTTCGTTGTCTAATACCTTTAAATACATGCCACCTTTAAGGTTTTCGTTCTCAATAAAATGCCAGTAATCTTCTTTATTACTTATTAAATCACATTTAATCTGCGTTTCAACAATCTTCTTATTAGCTAACTCTACTTTTTCCCTCGCGTCCATTCTTTTTTGAACTTCACTTGCCTTTTCTGGTAAATGGCGTACAATGAATTTTTCCCATAATTCAATTGCATTCTCGATTAAATTTCTGAATAGAAAAATTCGATTGCCATCCTTGTCGTTTATATCGGCTTCGTAAACTACTTTGCCATCAGTAAAAACGTTACTAAACCCAATTCCCATGGGAACTGCCAATTCGTGACGTATGTCTTCAATTTTTGGGTCAAGATTTGACCTTTTAGATTTGGTTAGGGGATATCCGTGTTTTATTTGATTATCTAAATCAGTAATAATTTGAAGACTTAGATTGCCATTAATATAGTCTTCAACTAGCTGTTTGTTCAAACCTTTTTGTGCAATTCCTTTTTTGAGGTTGTCTTTCAAATTTGCAAGGTTGTCCAGAATTGTATTTATTTCGATTTGCGCCTCAAGAGTTTCATTTTCCGTTATTTGGCCTCCTCCGAAAGATATTCTTATTAATTCCTTACCATCTTTATCTATTATTTTTTCCTCAGTGGTGACGCCTTTTTTAATTTCTTTGTATGCCAAATAAGGCTCTACCGATTTGAAGAGTACTTTAATTCTATAATCTATGTCGTTAAACTTCATTTTTATAATGCATTACAACGTATTATCTGATATGAAATCGTTTTAATGTTTTATATCAGAAGTTATAATAATTTCGAAGTTATAAGATTTTTTCGACAAAGTCAAGTCAATTTCTAAACCTAATGAAGATACTTTTTAACTTTTGTGTTTGTAAGACTTATACAACTTACCTATATTTAACACATGAGCAATACCATTCAATTCGACGATTTTACTAAAGTAGATATTAGAGTAGGCACAATAATAGAAGTTAACGATTTTCCAGAGGCTAAAAATCCAGCGTATCAATTAACTATAGATTTTGGAGATTTAGGTGTTAAAAAGTCTTCAGCACAAATAACAACGCTTTATAAAAAAGAAGACTTGTTAAACAAGCAAATTCTTGCCGTTGTTAATTTTCCAAAGAAGCAAATAGGTAAATTTATGAGTGAATGTTTAGTGCTTGGCGCAGTAGATGGAAAGCAAGTTACTTTGTTAAATCCTGAAATTCCTGTTAAAAACGGAACTACTGTTTCTTAATAAGTTATTATTTTAAGCTTTAATTATTGCATTAATGGCAGTAAAATTACAGCAAAGAAAAACATTATTTCGTAAGAAATAGTGTTTGTTATTTAAAAGCAAATAGCCAAAGGCTAAAAGCTAACTCTATATATCGTCGAAATCTACATCTGTAAATCTGCTTTCTGCTGCAGTGCTTGTATTAGTTTCTACATTACTTGCTTCAGGTGTTTCTGTAGCAACCTCTTTTGAAACTGTTTCAATTGGTGCAGGAGTATCGTACTCTTTTTTGAAATCTTTTTGATGACGATCGCTTATTACTTCATCTCCTTTTTCAGTAATAATATAATCTGTCATTTCTTTTAAAATGTCGTTAAACTCATTAAAATCTTCTTTGTATAAATAGATTTTATGCTTCTTGTAGTGAAACGAGCCATCATCATTTGTAAACTTTTTACTCTCAGTAATAGTTAAGTAGTAATCACCTGCTTTTGTAGCGCGAACATCAAAAAAATAGGTGCGTCTGCCAGCTCTTAAAACTTTAGAATAAATTTCCTCTTTCTCCATCATCTCGTTATTGTGCATAATTTTAATTTATTGTTATTGTCTTTCAAAAATATAAAAAAAATAAAACCATGCAACATTTTAAGGTTTTTCTTTTAAACGAATTCTTAAACCACTTTTTAATTAAGTATTAGAGTTTTCGCTTAATTGCTTTAAATAGAGTTCTTTATAGTATCCTTCGTTATTAATAAGTTGATTATGCGTTCCGTTTTGCACAATTTTACCATTATCTAGAACTATAATATGGTTTGCGTTTTTTGCTGAAGATATTCTATGACTTACAATTATACTTGTTTTTCCAGAAGATACTTTTTTAAGGTTGTTTAAAATTTTCTCTTCGGTTTCGGTATCTACAGCCGAAAGGCAATCGTCGAATAATAATATTTTTGGATCTTTAATAATGGCTCTCGCTATAGACACACGTTGTTTTTGTCCTCCAGATAAAGTAATGCCACGTTCGCCTAAAACAGTATCATAACCATTACTAAATTTTATAATGTTTTCATGTACTTGTGCATTTTTGGCAGCATCTATTACTTCTTTGTTAGCTGCATTTTCTTTACCAAATTTTATATTGTTGTTTATAGTGTCGCTAAACAAAAAGGCATCTTGTGGTACGTAACCAATAGCATCTCTTAAACTTGTGAGATTAAGTTTATCTATAGGTTGGTTATCGATTAGCAATTGGCCTTTATCAATATCATAGAGTCTGCCAATTAAGTCTAATATTGTAGATTTTCCAGATCCTGTTTTACCAATTATAGCTAAAGTTTCACCAGAATTAATTTTAAAACTTAAACCTTGAATGGCTTTAATGTTAGTATCATCGTAAGTAAAATGAATATTTTTAAATTCAATATTACCACCAATTACAGAAGGCTCAATAGTATTGTTTTTAATTTCTGGTTCAATTTTTAAAAACTCGTTTATTCGTTTTTGCGATGCTTCAGCGCGTTGAATAATAGAGGTTACCCAACCAACAGTTGCCACAGGCCAAGTTAACATGTTGACGTAAATAATGAACTCGATAATGTTTCCTAGGGAAATTTCGCCATTTATATATTGTTGTCCACCAATATAAATAACAATAATATTACTAATACCAATAAGTAAAAGCATCATCGGGAAAAAGAAAGCTTGAACACGCACTAAACTTAGCTGTTTCTCTTTACTTGTTTTGGCAAGGGTATCAAAATCGGCTTGTGTTTGTGGTTCTATTCCGTAGGCTTTAATAACAGAAATACCACTAAAAATTTCTTGAGTAAATGTCGATAGTTTAGATAAATATTCTTGTACAACTGTACTACGTTTGTGTATTTCTTTACTAATTAAATAAATTAAAACAGATAAAATTGGTAATGGAATAATAGTGTAGAGTGTAAGCATTGGTGCTTCTTTAAACATAAAAGCTAAAGCCACAACAAATAGTGTAATAGTATTTATACTGTACATGATTGCTGGACCTGTGTACATTCTTACTTGTCCAACATCTTCACTTATTCTATTCATTAAATCTCCAGTTCTATTTTTTTTGTAGAAGTTTAAAGAGAGTTTTTGATATTGTTTATAGATTTCATTTTTTAAATCGAATTCAATATATCGCGATACATTAATAATGTATTGACGCATAAAAAAAGTTAGAATTCCTGCTATTATAGCTGTGCCAACAATTAATAGAATGTTGTTTAATAATTGGCTTTTAAAATCTGACATGGAATTATCAGGATTTTGCAGCTGGTTATTAACTATATCTATAATAGAACCAATTAACTTTGGGACATATACCTTAAAAAGAATCGAGATAATAGTAATTGATATCCCAATTAATAATTGTTTTTTATATTTTAAGAAATACTTATTAAGGTGCTGTAATTCCTTCATTTACAGTTTTAGTAGTTTTATTTTTAATTTAAAAAGCCCAATCCTTAGATGCTGTTTTTGCATTAGTTTAGTGTAAACCGCTTTTTTTGAAGCACAAAGATAAAGGTTTAAATGCAATATTTGGTATTGAAAACAGTGTATTAAGTTGAGTCTTAGGTACAACTATTAATATCTATATAGGAAAGAAAATATGCCATTAAAAAGATTTTTTTTAATCCTTAAATATTAATAGATAATTGATATTAGTATTTATAAAAAAACTATTTTTGCAGCGCGAAAGTGACCATCACCTTCGCTCTAATTTTTTTTAAGTTCTTTGTAAAGATGCTAAGTAGAAGACACATTAGAATTAAAGTAATGCAAGTGCTTTACGCCTTTAATGGCAATGAAAGCGATGATTTTTCTAAAGATCAAAAATTTCTATTGTATAGTATAGACAATATGTACAATTTGTATTTACTACTAATTTCGTTAATGATAGAGGTGCAAAAACGTGCCGAAACTTATTTAGAGAAATCAAGTGCTAAGTACTTGGCTACAGAAGAAGAAAAAAATCCCAACCGTAAATTTGTTAATAATCAAGTGCTTGCTATGCTTAAAGATAGTGAGCAACTACAAGCTAAACTTGAGCAGCATAAAATCACTAATTGGGAATTAGATACAGAATATGTAGAAATTATTTTTAAAGAAATACAAGCTAGCGATATATATAAGGAGTATTTAGAAACTAAAACATCAGACTTTAATACAGATCGTAATTTTATTGTAGATGTTTTTAAAGAAATAATAGCACCAAACAATAAACTTTACGATTATTTAGAAGATAAGCATTTAACTTGGTTAGACGATTTACCTACCGTAAATACATCTATACTTAAATTGTTACGTAAAGTAAAAAAAGACTCAAGTAGTTTTCATTTTTTGCCTAAGCTGTACAAAGATATTGAAGACAAAGAGTTTGCTATTAAATTGTTTAAAAAAACCTTATTAAATCAAACAACTTTAACCGAAGAGATTTCTAAAAAAACAACTAATTGGGATAGCGAACGTATAGCAAGTATAGACCTTATGTTACTAAAAATGGGAATTTGCGAGTTTCAAAATTTTCCATCGATACCAACAAAAGTTTCTATAAACGAGTACTTAGAAATCTCTAAAGAATACTCCACACCAAAAAGCAGTGTTTTTATAAATGGTATTTTAGATAAGCTTGTAAAAGAGTATCAAGCCGAAGGAAAATTAAATAAAGTTGGTCGTGGTTTGATGTAGTTCAAAAATATTCTTATTTTTGCTTCAAAATTACTTATAATATTTAAAAATAAATTATGAAAAAAGTAGTAGTATTATTTAGCGCATTATGCATGATAGCATTAACTTCATGTAAAGAAGATGCAACAAATGCCGTTGATGACACAAAAGTTGCAGCAGCAGCAGTAAGAGATCAAGCAGCATCTAAATTCCCAGTAATTGAGTTCAACAAGGCTGAGCATGATTTTGGTGAAATTATTAATGGAACTCCAGTAGAGACTGTTTTTTCTTACAAAAACACAGGAGAAACACCTTTAGTTATTACAGACGTAAAGAGTTCTTGTGGTTGTACTATTCCTAAAGATTGGTCTAGAGAGCCTTTAGCTCCAGGAGCAGAAGGAAAATTTACTGTTAAATTTAATGGTAAAGGAAATAACAAGATTACTAAAGCTATTACAGTAACTGCAAATACAGAAAAAGGTAGAGAAGTAGTTAAAATTACTGCTTTTGTTAAGCCAGATCCAAATGCACCAGCTAAAGCAAATACTTTATCTCCAGTGATTAAGTAATATGGATACTAATCTATTAATGATTGTAGCAATGTTTGCTGTAGTGTATTTCTTTATGATTGCACCACAGATGAAACGTGCTAAAAATGAAAAAAAATTTGCTGCAGAGTTAAAGCGTGGCGATAAAGTAGTTACTAAAAGCGGAATGCATGGTAAAATTGCAGAGCTTAACGAGAAAGACAATAGTTGTGTTATAGAAACGATGTCTGGGAAATTAAAGTTCGATCGTGCTGCTATTTCTATGGAAAGCAGTAGAGTATTAAATGCACCACCAAAAGAAAAAAAGTAATTATATTTTAATAATATATTTAAAACCTCAAGCTAACGTTTGAGGTTTTTTTAGTTTTTTAAACTAAGTATTTATTTTATTATAGTTTAAATAGTTATTTTTTATCTTGTAAATTATAATCGATTTTACACTTATGGTTACATTAAAAGAATTAGCAGATAAACTAGGTGTTTCCATTTCAACAGTTTCTAAAACCCTAAATGGAAGTAGTGAAATAGGAGAAGCTACAATAGCACGTGTAAAAGAAACTGCCCAAAAGTATAATTATAAGTCCAATCGTGTGGCTTTAAGTTTTAAAAAAACAGTAGAACAAAAACTATAGGTGTAATTAAACCAGACATAATTAAATCACTTTTTTGCTCAAGTATTGTTTGGTATAGAAAAAGAATCTGCAAAACAAAGCTATAATATAATTACTTGTTTGTTTAACGAGAGTTATATGAAAAAGAAGTAAATAGCCTAGAATTAGTAGTTAACGGAAGCGTAGACGGTTTTTATAATGTCTATTGCCGAAGAAACCCAAATTAATAAAAAGACCGAACACTTTAAAGCTATTTTAGATCAAAAAATTCCTATTTTAATGTTCGATTGTGTTGCTGATGCTATACTTTGTGATAAAGTTATAATTAACGATTTTCAATCCGCTTACAATGCAACATTGCATTTAATAAAAGAGGGTAGAAAAAAATAGTTTTAATTAATAGTATAGACGAGCTTAGCGTTGGTAAACTTCGCTAAAGGCTGTTTTAAAGCTATTGAAGATGCCAAAAATTACGATAGTAATTTAACCGAAATTAAGATTGATAAAGTTTTGGATTTAGAAACTGAAATTGAGACACTCTTTAAAAAGCATCAAGCTGTAGATGGTATTATTGCCATCGATAATATAAGTGGTGTTATTGCATTAAATACTGTAATTTAAAAAAGATATGCTATCCCAAAAGACATCTTTATTATTGGCTTTAGCGATGATAACGTTTTGCCATTTACAAGTCCTAGACTATCTACAGTAACACAGCATAGCTATGCCATTGGAGAAGCTTCTGTATAAATATTAGTAAAACGTTTAGAGTCTAAAACACCTTTAGAAACGGTAATTAAAACTATAGATTTTAGTTTGAATTTGCGAGAAACAACA
>NZ_JALZVX010000226.1 GCF_023299985.1 Lacinutrix sp.
TATAGCATGTTGGGAAACAACAACTTTTAATAACACAACCTGTGTTTGGGATGTAACGGGAACGCAACCTAATCAACCAACTATAGAATGTTGGGAAACAACAACATTTAACAACACAACTTGCGTTTGGGATGTTACTGGAACACAACCGATTCAGCCAACTATAGCATGTTGGGAAACTGCTACTTTTAACAACACAACTTGCGTTTGGGACGTAACAGGAACACAACCAGATCAACCAACTATAGCATGTTGGGAAACTGCAACATTTAATAATATAATTTGTACTTGGGATGTAACAGGAACACAACCTAATCAGCCAACTATAGAATGTTGGGAAACTGCAACATTTAATAATACAATTTGTACTTGGGACGTAACAGGAACACAACCAGATCAACCAACTATAGAATGTTGGGAAACTGCAACATTTAATAATATAATTTGTACTTGGGATGTAACAGGAACACAACCTAATCAGCCAACTATAGAATGTTGGGAAACTACAACATTTAATAATACAACTTGCGTTTGGGATGTAACGGGAACGCAACCTAATCAACCAACTATAGAATGTTGGGAAACAACAACTTTTAATAACACAACCTGTGTTTGGGATGTAACGGGAACGCAACCTAATCAACCAACTATAGCATGTTGGGAAACTGCAACATTTAATAATACAATTTGTACTTGGGATGTAACAGGAACACAACCAGATGTAGTTGACACACTATCAAACGTAACAGAGTGCGATAGTTATACGCTACAACCATTAACAAATGGAGACTACTACTCTCAACCTAATGGAAATGGGACAATGTTTAATGCAGGAGACACTATCGCAATATCGCAAACAATCTATATTTATCTTGATAACAATGGTTGTCCAGACGAAAGTAATTTTAATATTACTATAAATGAGACACCAACTGCCATCAGCTTAGATAATGAAATAGTATGTGATTCTTTTATGTTACAAAATATCTCATCTGGAAACTATTATACAGCTCCAAATGGTACAGGAAACATGCTATTACCGGGAACCACAATTTTTTCATCGCAAACCATTTACATTTATTCTGAAACAAATACAACACCTAATTGTTCTGCGGAAAGCAGTTTTACTATAACAATAAACCCAACCTTAAACTTTACATTAACACAAGCTAATTTAGATATTGAAGAAGGTGAAATAACAGTAACAATGTCTGATATTTCTATTAATTACGAATATTCTATCGATGGATTTAACTATCAAAACAACAATACCTTTTCCGGATTAACAGATGGTAATTATACACTTTATGTTAGAGACACTAACGGTTGTTTAGAAAAAACAGTAGATTTTATTATTGAACTTAAACAGTTTATTATCCCAAAATATTTTACACCAAATGGAGATAACGTTCATGAAACTTGGGATGTTATCGATAATAAAAACGAGATTAAATTAACTTCTGTTTTTGATCGTTATGGAAAACTAATAACGCAACAAAAAGGACCAATGCGTTGGGATGGCACTTTTAAAGGCAGATTGATGCCTACTTCAGATTATTGGTATATAATCGAATTAAAAGATGGTACTATTTTAAAAGGGCATTTTAGTTTGGTTAGGTAAATTGGTTTTGTATTTTAGTGTTGAACTTCTACATATAAGGAGTTGTAACCAATTTAAAAACTGAACTTTCCTGAAATGATAATAAAATTACTACCATTATATTTTGCTGTTCCTGGGTTAATTTATTTCGGTTTGATTTTAGCCATTTTCATCGACTCACTTATTAAAGTTGTAAAATTTTGGAAACTAAAAAAAATTAAAAATAATGACTTAATAATTGGATTCAGTATCTCACTTCTTTTATTTGGAATTCTATATCTATTATTTCGAGGAGAAAAAGAAAGTTTAATTCTAATTTTAGTTGGACCTTTTTTACTAATATTTTTACCTTTTTTTCTACATATTGCAGCACATAGAAGTAAAACAGAAAATTACGCTTATAAAATATCTGCAATTATTATAGTTTTTTCAATGGTATTAGCATTTTTAATTCGAATAACATCTCATATTCTATAATAGCAGAATAAGTAACTGAACAAAATGAAAATTAAATCTCAATGAAATTAAAAACTCTGAATTATCAAAAAAAAAGATAAACAACTCGGAGTTGAAATTAATAACAAGGAATTAAAAAACTGGTTACAACAAAGTATATAAAAAATTGCTATTTTGTGCTTAACCAATGTGAGTTGCTTTGTTTGCTTGCATCTGATTTTCCTTCGGAAAATCCTCGCACACAAACACGCAACTTTCCATATACATAAACGTTAGCAGTAATGTTAAAAATATACCACTCAATTAAATGAAACATATTAAAAGGAAATTTCTTCTTACACATAATATCGAAGAAGAATCTTATAAAGCTTTGGAAAAAGCACTGGGAAACCCTAATAATAAAAGGGAAGATTCCAATGAAAATATGGTTCCACATTTAATAACAACAAATAATGAATTAATTCAAGCCTTTTTTTACAATCTTAATGGCACTAAAGTTCAAATTCCTGAACCTAATCCAATAGTAATTTATTTCAGTAATGCTCAAGGTTTTTTAATGGTAATTAAAGAACAACGCAAAAAACTATTTAAAGAATTAGAATTACAAGATTATAATATTGGAAATGTTTTAAATTTAATGTTCGGATTTTATGGATGTGTAGTAAATTACTCTTCTTCATTATTTGATTCGTTAGAAGCTTTTGTTAATTCTAAAATCCCAATGGAATACAAATACACAAATCCAAAACGGAAAAAGAAAACAATGGATAAATTTAAAATAATTAGGTATTTAAGCTTCGAAGATAAAGTCAAATTTGTCTTTCCAGAAATTTATTCAGGTAAAAACTTTGTGAAAGAAAAAAGCCATTTATACGAAAACTTAAAGAAATTATTGGAATTAAGAAACAATATAACTCACGCAAAATCTGATTTAAATTATGATGTAAATTATTATGAAAAACTATTTATTCAAACTTTGGACTTTGATTATGAAAAATCAATTGAGAGTGCTAAAGATTTTATTAATTTCTATGACGAAAATTTAATTGAACCTTGCAACTGTGGACTTAAACATTAATACACTACTGCCAACAAAGTATAATTAATTGTTTTTTTGCTTAATTAAAAATAGTTACATGCTTATCAAACTCTAATTTCCCTAGGATAAAAAAAAATGAATCTAATAGACTTTATAATTGGTGGATTATTAGCCAATGCAATGCCACACCTTATTTTTGGGTTAACCAAAACTCATTTTCTTGGAATGTTTGGTTATAGTCCAAAAGGAAACATTATGTATGCTGTTGTTCAGTTTGTTTTATGCATAATACTATTCTGCTTAAATTATGAATATAAAGAACTTATGGAAAATGGGTATTTAGTTGGAGCGATAACAGTACTTGTACTCTATTTTATCTTTGGGAAATTTCTAGTTAAATCCTATGGTAAAAAAGAATAAGTTTTCAAAAGTGGATTCCTGCATTCGCAGGAATGACAGAGCTGTTTTTAACGCTTCATTAAAATAAAACCATCGTTTTATTCCGTAGTTTTGTTTTTGTCATTCCTGCGAAAGCAGGAATCCACTACGAAATATTAAAATAGATTTTGCGTCGTAGCGCAGAATGACAATATACATGCAATTCAAAATAAAATCAGAATTTAGTCCAACAGGAGACCAACCAGAAGCTATTAAACAATTGGTTACTGGATTGGATAGTAAAGAAAAATACCAAACCTTATTAGGTGTTACTGGTTCTGGTAAAACTTTTACAGTTGCCAACGTTATAGAAGAAACACAACGTCCAACATTAGTTTTAGCACACAATAAGACTTTAGCTGCTCAATTATATTCTGAATTTAAGCAGTTTTTTCCTGATAACGCAGTAGAATATTTTGTATCCTATTACGATTATTACCAACCGGAAGCCTACATCCCAACCTCTGGAGTTTATATAGAAAAAGATTTATCCATCAACGAGGAGATTGAGAAAATGCGTTTAAGTACAACCTCTTCCCTATTATCGGGTAGACGTGATGTTATTGTAATTGCATCTGTGTCTTGTTTATATGGTATTGGTAATCCTGTCGAGTTTCAGAAAAATGTTATTTCCTTGGAAGTCAATCAACAGATTTCACGTACCAAACTATTACATCAATTAGTACAAAGTCTGTATTCGCGTACCGAAGCCGATTTTAAACATGGTAATTTTAGGATAAAAGGAGATACTGTAGATATTTTTCCAGGCTATGCAGATGATGCGTTTCGTATTCATTTTTTTGGAGAAGAAATTGAAGAGATTGAAGCCTTTAATATTCAAACCAATGAAGTTGTAGAAAAATATGACAAATTAACTATCTATCCAGCAAATATGTTTGTAACGTCGCCAGACATTTTACAAAATGCAATTAAAAGCATACAAGATGATTTGGTCAAACAACATGATTATTTTAAAGAAATAGGTAAGCATTTAGAAGCAAAACGCTTAAAAGAACGTACCGAATTTGACTTAGAGATGATTAGAGAATTAGGCTACTGTTCTGGTATTGAAAATTACTCGCGCTATCTAGATGGTCGCGAACCCGGAACTCGCCCTTTCTGTTTATTAGACTATTTTCCTGATGACTTTTTAATGGTAGTAGATGAAAGTCACGTTACAATTTCTCAGGTACATGCTATGTATGGAGGCGATTACAGCCGAAAAGTAAATTTGGTAGATTATGGTTTTAGATTACCTGCTGCAATGGATAATAGACCTTTAAAGTTTGAAGAGTTTGAAACTTTGCAAAACCAAGTTATATACGTTTCTGCAACGCCTGCAGATTATGAGCTTGAGAAAACAGATGGTGTTTACGTCGAGCAAGTAATACGACCAACCGGATTATTAGATCCTATTATAGAAGTCCGACCAAGTTTAAACCAGATTGATGATTTAATTGAAGAAATCCAGCTTCGTATAGAAAAAGACGAACGTACTTTAGTGACAACCTTAACCAAGCGTATGGCTGAAGAATTGACTAAATACCTAAGCCGAATTAATATTCGTGTAAATTATATACATAGTGATGTAGATACTTTAGAGCGTGTACAAATTATGCAAGATTTGCGTAAAGGAATTTATGATGTATTAGTTGGTGTTAACTTATTACGTGAAGGTTTAGACTTACCAGAAGTATCTTTAGTTGCAATTTTAGATGCAGATAAAGAAGGTTTTTTACGTTCAGCAAGATCACTAACCCAAACTGTTGGTAGAGCTGCTAGAAACTTAAACGGTAAAGCGATAATGTATGCAGATAAAATAACTAAAAGCATGCAAAAAACGATAGATGAAACCGAATACAGACGCGAAAAGCAGATAGCATACAATACCAATAACAATCTTGTTCCAAAAGCTTTAAATAAAAGCTTAGATAGTGCATTAAGTAAAAACTCTGTAAGTACATACAGTTACGATTTAGAAGCTGCTCGTGCTGCAGAACCTGAAAGTGAGTATTTAACTAAAGGTGAATTAGAAAAGAAAATACGTGAAAAACGTAAAATCATGGAACAAGCTGCAAAACAGTTAGATTTTATAATAGCTGCACAATTACGTGATGAAATTAAAAGTTACCAAGGTAAACTAGAAGCATTAAAAAGTTAATTACAGTTATACTATCACTTTTTAAAAAACAACTCGCGACAGTTCTATTTATTTTTGAAGCATGAAAAAATTCTAAATGTTCTCGATACAATTCTACTGCGTCGAATCACTCGAACTGACGAAATTAATAAGTTTTATTAATTATACTGTACTTTAAAAATATCTATTAATACTTCTGCAGGAACCATCATATTAGGGAAGCCTTCCATTAAATACAACACTCTATTAATAGAATCATGGTTAAGTCCCATTCTTAAACCATAGTTGTGGATTTTTGCTATTTCTGCTCTTGTGCGATCTTGATCGATGTGCATTAATAAAACCAAACGGTGAAATTGCACAATACGCTCACTATGTGATTTTAAGTTTACATAATTAACAGGGTATTCAATTAGGTAATCGAAATCTTCTCTAGAAACATCTAATTGTTTTGCAATACTTAAAAGAAAATCATACTCTATTCTTTTGAGATCTTTGTCTGTTTTAGCAAAGGCTATCATTTCAGACAATAAACTTAGTTTTTCTACTCTGTTAGGCATACTTGGGATATTAATTTTTCTTTTTATAAAATTACATAATAATGGTAATTTATAATCGTAGAAAGGACGTAGCTTGTCGAAAAATGAGTAGTTTTACAACGAACTTAAACGCTGTTCATCATTTATTTAGTGATTAAAACATCAAAATAATCAATTAAAAAACTAATTATCAATACATTAGCTCATGACAAATAACGATATTTTTAAAAAGCTAAGAGTTGCACATAAACTAAGAGATACTGATATTATTGCAATATTAGCTTTAGTAGATTTTAGAATTGCTAAAACAGAATTAAGTGCTTTTTTTAGAAGAGAAGACCATCCTAATTATGTAGAATGTGGTGATCAAATTTTAAGAAATTTTTTAAATGGTTTGGTTATTCATCTTCGTGGACCAATGCCAAAAAAAGGTGAAGCTCCAAAAAAGGATAGTTCTAGGAAAGTAAAACCTAATCCTTACGATAATAAAAAGAACATTAACAAACCCAAATAAAAACAAAAAGGAGCAACTATTAAGTTGCTCCTTTTTTATTAATATCAATACCTATAAACTATGTTTTAGGTAATGTCTTTATAATTTATTATGCTAATACAGCTTGCACTTTATCTGCAGCTTCTTGAAATTCTGTAGCACTCATTACATCTAGTCCAGAATCATCAATTAATTTTTTAGCAATATCTGCATTAGTACCTTGTAAACGTACAATAATTGGTACGCTAATGTTACCCATATTTTTGTAAGCATCTATTACACCTTGAGCAACACGATCGCAACGAACGATACCACCAAAAATGTTAATTAAAATTGCTTTAACGGCAGGATCTCTTAATATAAGTTCGAATGCTATTTCTACTCTTGCAGCATCTGCAGTACCACCAACATCTAAAAAGTTAGCTGGCTCACCACCAGCTTGCTTAATTAAATCCATTGTAGCCATTGCTAAACCAGCACCATTTACCATACAACCAACGTTTCCGTCTAAGTCAACATAGTTAAGTCCTTGCTCACCTGCTTCAACTTCAATTGGATTCTCTTCACGTAGATCGCGCATTGCTGCTAAATCTTTATGTCTGTATAATGCACTAGCATCTAAAGTTACTTTAGCATCTACAGCCATTATTTTATCGTCACTTGTTTTTAAAACCGGATTGATTTCAAACAAAGCAGAATCAGACTCTACGTAAGCTTTATATAATAAAGTTACAAACTTTGTCATGTCTTTAAAAGCTGCTCCAGATAAACCTAAATTAAAAGCTACTTTACGTGCTTGAAATGGTAAAATTCCTGTTGCAGGATCAATTTCTTCGTTAAAAATTAAATGAGGAGTTTCTTCTGCAACTGTTTCAATATCCATTCCACCTTCCGTAGAATACATAATCATGTTACGTCCAGTCGCTCTGTTTAATAAAACAGACATATAATATTCTTCTGGCTCAGAATCTCCAGGATAATAAACATCTTCACATACTAAAACTTGGTGTACACGCTTACCTTCTGCTGAAGTTTGAGGTGTTACCAAATCCATTCCTATAATATCTCCAGCAATAGTTTTAACTGCGTCTAGGTTTTTTGCTAGCTTAACTCCACCACCTTTTCCGCGACCACCTGCGTGAACTTGTGCTTTTATTACGTGCCAACCTGTCCCAGTATCTTCAGTTAATTTTTTTGCTGCAGCAACTGCTTCGTCAGCATTTTGAGCAACAATACCACGTTGGATACGTACGCCAAAGCTGCTTAATAATTCTTTTCCTTGAAATTCGTGTAAATTCATCTTTATTAATGGATTTATTTATATTTCCGCGTAAGCGAAATGTCTATAAAATTTTAGAATCACAAAAGTAAATAATCACAATAACTTACCCTAATATTTAATTATGAAAAAATGAATCAAAATTAATCACTTTTATAATTTGTTATATAATTAACAAATTGTTTAAATATGTAATATTTTGAATTAAAATTTAGAAAGTCGGCTAATAAAAATAGATTTGAAAAAAAATAATTTATGACTAATAACCAATTAATTAAAATAGCTAAAGACTTTGGAAGTCCTGTTTATGTATATAATTCTGAAATTATTTCTCAGCAATACAAACGTTTAACATCTGCTTTTAGTAATGTTAAAAAGGTGAAAATAAATTATGCAGTAAAAGCATTGTCTAATATTTCTATTTTAAAGTTAATGAAATCTTTTGGAGCAGGATTAGATACTGTTTCCATTCAAGAGGTACAACTAGGCTTGGCAGCAGGATTTAAAGCTGAGCAAATTATTTTTACACCAAATGGTGTTTCTTTAGAAGAAATAGAAAAAGCGGCTATTCTAGGTTGCCAAATAAACATAGATAATCTGTCTATATTAGAGCAATTTGGTACTAAAAACCCAAACGTTCCTGTTTGTATTCGTATAAATCCACATGTTATGGCTGGAGGAAACACTAATATTTCTGTTGGACATATAGATAGTAAGTTTGGTATTTCAATACACCAAATTCCTCATATTTTGCGTATTGTAGAAAATACTAATATGAATATTAACGGCATTCACATGCATACTGGAAGCGATATTTTAGACATCGATGTTTTTCTTTATGCTAGTGAAATACTTTTTGAAACTGCTAAAAACTTTAAAAATTTAGAATTTATAGATTTTGGTTCTGGTTTTAAAGTACCTTATAAACTTGGAGATATAGAAACGAACATTGAAGAGTTTGGCGAAAAACTATCAGCTAGATTTAATGAATTTTGTAAAAACTACGGCAAAGAATTGACCTTAGCATTTGAGCCAGGAAAGTTTTTAGTGAGTGAAGCTGGACAGT
This sequence comes from Lacinutrix sp., assembly GCF_023299985.1. Classification (GTDB taxonomy): domain Bacteria; phylum Bacteroidota; class Bacteroidia; order Flavobacteriales; family Flavobacteriaceae; genus Lacinutrix. Next base: position 9,051 of record NZ_JALZVX010000226.1, read on the forward strand.
TTTTAGCAAAAGTTAATGTTGTAAAACAAACAACTTCTACCGTTTTTGCACAAATAGATTCTGGGTTTAATCATTTAATTAGACCAATGCTTTATGGTTCTCAGCATGAGATTGCAAACATCTCTAACGCTAAAGGTCGTGAGCGTTTTTATAGTGTAGTTGGTTACATATGTGAAACAGATACGTTTGCAAATAATAGGCGAATTTCTGAAATTAATGAAGGTGATATTTTAACCTTTAAAAATGCTGGAGCTTATTGTTATTCTATGGCTAGCAACTACAATTCTCGCTATCGTCCTGCTGAAGTACTTTGGCATAATGGAGAAGCGCATTTAGTTAGAAAGCGTGAAACGTTTGATGATATTATGAATAATCAAATTCAAATAGAATTAGAACCAAAAAAGGTAAAAGCATAAAAAAATTAAAGAGCACTTTTAGTAGAAGTGCTCTTTATATATTTAGTCAAGAATTATATTAATCTTTTACTGTGCCATTAAAATGATTCACATTTGGGTTTATAGGATTTCCTGTAACACGTCTAAACGAAGCCAATTGCCCACAATGCCATATACAGTCGCTAATTGGTCCATTTATATTATTCCAATATGGTATTTCGTTAGTACCAAATAAGAGTTTATATTGAGAAATATCTTCGCTAGCTCTTAAAATATCTGCTGCTTGTTTTAAATTCTCTAGCGTTTTAGCTCTTAGTTCTGTATAAGATAGTTCTTCTTTATCTCCTCTTACATTTGGCTTTTTTAGCGTTGAATTGAGGACTATTAAAGATAGATCGTAGATGTGTTTAATAGTTTCAAATGAAGTTCTCACAGAGTCGTTTGGCTTATATGCTAAATCCTTTTCTAGTAAACCTTCACTTGCCCAATGAAATCTAAAACCTAAAGCATCTACTTGTCTTGCTGCTACTGTTCCTGCAGTGTATTCTTTTGCAGTTTCAGGAAGTTCGTAGTATGGAGGACGTTCTGTTTTCATTTCTTGAGCTGAAAGTAGTGTTGTAATTAAAAATGCTAGCGTTAGTATTGTGTTTTTCATTTTATATAATTTTAATTCTTAATTTCTTTTACATCACTAATAGTGACTGTTCCGTATTTATCGAACAAATATATTAAACTTGTCATGGTTGCTGCACCAAGTTCTAACTCTCTTTTATTTACAGCATCAAACGTATCGTTTGCTGCATGATGATGATCGAAATAACGTTGAGAATCTGGACGCAATCCTGCTAATACAATGTTGTCGTTTTTTAAAGGTCCAATATCTGCTCCACTGTATCCTTTCTCGAAATAGTGAATTAAATAAGGTTTAAATAATGGTTCCCAACTTAATACTTTATCTAAATTAGCATCGCTACAATCAAAACTAAAACCTCTTGGCGAAAAGCCTCCAGAATCACTTTCTAGAGCAAAAACATGATTCTCGTTTTTACGCTTTGCTTCTTCTGCATATTTTTTTCCACCTCTTAAACCGTTTTCTTCATTCATAAAAAGAACAACACGAATGGTTCTTTTAGGTTTTATTCCGCTTTCTTTTAATAATCTAATTACATCCATGGATTGTACCACTCCTGCGCCATCGTCATGAGAACCGTCTCCTAAATCCCAAGAATCTAAATGACCACCAACTACCATATATTCGTTTGGATATTCGCTACCAGTTATTTCTCCAATAACATTATAAGATAATACATCTTCAAATTGCTCGCAGGTTTGCTTGAAATAGAACTCTAAGTTTGAATCTGTTTTTAATGCTTGAGAAAGCTTGTTAGCATCATTAGTACTTATGGCTGCAGATGGTATGCGTTGGCTATTAGGCAAATCTAAATAACTCATGCTTCCAGTGTGTGGCAAATTGTCCTGACGTAAATTTAAAGAACGAACAATGACTCCAACTGCTCCAAGTTTACCAGCTTCGAAAGCACCTGCATAACGTTGTTTTGAGCATCCACCATAAGCCTCGAACGTGTGTATTAATTCTGGATTTAAAGCACCATTAAAAAAGACTATTTTCCCTTTTACTTTTGTGCCTAATGCTGCTAATTCTTCGAAGCTTTTAACTTCTATTACATTGGCTTTTAGTCCAGAATTTAAAGTTGCTACAGATCCTCCAAGTGCACAGATATTAACGTCTAATTTATTGCCATTAGCTTTAAAATGGCCAACTTCTTTTTCGCCACGTTCCCATTTTGGGACCATAACTTCTTGAAGCCATACTTTATCTAAACCTAATTTTTCTAGTTCGCTTTTTGTGTATTGTACGGCTTTTTCTGCATTTGTAGAACCAGATAATCTACCTCCAATTTGGTTTGATAAATAATCTAACCATTGGTAAGCTTTACCATTAGTTAACGATTTGCTGTATATAGTTTTTACTGTTTCTTTATCGTTTTGGGCAAATGCATTTGCTGATAAGAAAAAGACTGCAATTAATAATTTTAATTTCATGATAAGTGCGTTAGCGATTGAACGGTCTGTTTGAGCTCCTTGAAGAGAGCGAGTAGTGAAAGCGCGACCTTTAGGTAACGCCAAATAATGTATTACTCGTTATTTAATTGTTCTTTATACAAATGTAAATTAGCTTTCGTTTTTGCGTCTAGTTCTGGCTCATCGATATCTTTATATTGCTTGAGTGTTTTATGTAAAATAGTAGCAACTGCTAATCTTGCTGCTGGCTTATTGTCTGCTGGAATATTAAACCAAGGTGCATGTTCTTTACTTGTTCTATTGATAGCGTCTTGGTAACAGTCCATGTAATTTTCCCAAAGTTTACGCTCTTTTAAATCGCCTGCTGAGAATTTCCAATTCTTTTCTTTTAAATCTAAACGACGTAGTAATCTTCTTTTTTGTTCGTTTTTAGACAGGTTCATAAAAAACTTAAAGATTAGTGTTCCGTTTTTGGCAAGATGTTTTTCGAAATTGTTTATTTCATTAAAACGTTTGTTCCAAAAGGCTTCGTTTACATCGTCTACACTATTAACGCCTGGTAAGTTTTCTCCTAAAATATAACCAGGATGTACCCGTGTAACTAGAACATTTTCGTAATGTGTACGATTGTGAACACCAAACTTACCTCTTGCAGGTAAGGCTAAATAATGTCGCCATAAATAATCGTGCTTAAGCTCTAATGTTGTTGGTACTTTAAAACTCATCACCTCAACACCTCTAGCGTTAAAATCTTTAAAAACTTCACGAATTAAACTGTCTTTGCCAGAAGTATCCATACCTTGTAAACATACTAAAACAGAATATTTACCATGTGCATAAAGCGTGTCTTGAAGCTTCCCTAACTTCTTACGTATCTTTTTTAATTCTTTTTTAACTTCGTCATCTGTTTCTTCTAAATCAAGTAATGTTGGTAACTTAGGCAACTCGATTTTAGATATTATTTTATGGTCTTCTATTTTTATTTCTTTCATAATAAAATACTATTATTTACTAGCAAATAATTTTACATCCTGCTCACTTACTTCTACTCCTCCAAGAATTATTAAGCGCTCTATTACGTTTCTTAATTCTCTAATATTACCTGTCCAATCGTACTCTTGCAACAATTTTATGGCTTTCGCCGAAAAACTCTTTTCTGCTGTGCCTTGGGCTCCAGAAATTTTCTTTGCAAAGTGTTTTATTAATAACGGAATATCTTCTCTTCTGTCATTTAACGCGGGTACTTTTATAAGAATAACTGCGAGTCTGTGGTACAAATCTTCTCTAAATTTACCATTTGCTATTTCTTGTTTTAAGTTTTTGTTTGTTGCTGCTACAATACGAACATCTACTTTAATGTCTTTATCACTACCAACACGTTGAATGCGACTTTCTTGCAAAGCACGCAGTACTTTTGCTTGCGCAGATAAACTCATGTCACCAATTTCGTCTAGAAAAATTGTTCCACCATTTGCTGCTTCAAACTTTCCTGCTCTGTCTTTTGCTGCGCTTGTAAATGCTCCTTTTACGTGTCCAAACAATTCGCTTTCTATTAACTCGCTTGGTATTGCGGCACAGTTAACCTCTATCATTGGTCCTTTTGCTCTTGTACTTTTTTCGTGTAACCAATGCGCAACTAGTTCTTTTCCTGTTCCATTTGGACCAGTAATTAAAACGCGAGCATCTGTAGGTGCTACTTTATCGATAATGTCTTTAATTTGAGAAATAGCATCGCTATCTCCTATCATTTCGTACTTTTTACTAACCTTTCTTTTTAGTATTTTATTCTCTACAACCAGCTCTTTTCTGTCTAGCGCATTACGGACTGTATTTAGTAAACGGTTTAAATCTGGTGGCTTAGAAATATAGTCGAAAGCGCCTAAACGCATAGTATTTACTGCAGTGTCTAAATCTCCATGACCAGAAATCATGACCATTGGTATTTCTGGTTTTATTTTTTTAACTGCTTCCAATACTTCCACACCATCCATTTTTGGCATTTTAATATCACAAAGTACTAAATCGAAATCTTCTTTTTTTATTTTTTCGATGCCTGCCAAACCATCTTCAGCTTGATCGACTTCGTATTTATCATTTTCTTCAGATAGTATTTTAACTAAAACTCTTCTAATCGCTGCTTCGTCTTCTATTACTAGTATTTTTGACATTATCTTTTAAATTTAATTCCTGTTTTTAGTATTCTGTAAGATAAGTATTTTATTCTTCTTTTGATATGATATGAATATCTCGCTGCGGAAACGGAATGTTAATATTATTTTCCTTAAATAGTTTATAAATAGCAAAGCGTACTTCACTTTTTGGTATTCTAGCGTTAAAACTATCTTCTATAGTAAAAGTAACCTTAAAGCTTAAAGCACTTTCTCCAAAATCTGTAAATACTACGCTTGGCGGAGGTTGTGTGAACACTAATTTTGAAGATTTAGCAGCTTGTATTAATAAACTTTTAACTAATTGCACATCACTACCATAAGCAACACCAACATCTACAGATTCTCTTGTAGAAGAGCCATTTTGCGTCCAATTAAACAAGCTGTTAGTTAAATACAAATGATTTGGTATAACCAATACTTTATTGTCTATCGTAACCGCTCTAGTTGTTCGTAATTTTATCTCTTCTACACGACCAACTTTTCCTTCAATCTCTATAATATCTCCAACATGAACCGATTGATCAACCAGTATAAAAACACCAGAAATAATATCTTGAAACAAGGTTTGCAATGCTAAACCAATACCAATAAGCAGCGCTGTAGATGCTGCAAAAATTGCTGTTACATTTATCCCTAAAGAACTTATAGCAACTAAAAAAACAATAATATAGATAATCCACCTAGCAAAAGAAAAAACAGAGTTAAACTTTGCTTTATCCTCACGAGGCATTTTTCTAGTAACAAGCTTTTTAATCCATCTTAAAACAAACGTCGTTGCTATAATTACAGTTATAATTAAAATTACATAGCCTACTGTAACTTCACTTGGTTCTTCTTTTCCATGAGGTATTAAAAATAAAGAATGGTCTAAGAAATCTATAAATTTTCCCCAAACACCACTATTAGTAATAACTTTACCAACTACTTCTACAGAGTCTTCTATTTTAACTTTTTCCTGCATCTTTAGTATTTAATCCATTTTAAAAGCTCTCTGTATGTTGGTTTTTTACCATACATTAAAATACCAACTCTATAAATTTTTGAAGCCAACCAAATGGTAA
>NZ_JALZVX010000227.1 GCF_023299985.1 Lacinutrix sp.
CAATTTACCACAGAAGATTTAACACCGCTTTGTGTAGACTTAACGTTTCCAAATAATGGACAAACAGATGTTGCCATAATTAGTAACATTTCTTGGGAAGTAGACGTTAATGCTGTTGGATATGTTTTAAACGTTGGTACAACACCAGGAGGAAACGATCTGGTAAATGCTATAGATACAGGTAATATTACTACTTATAGTTTTCCTAATAACCTGCCTCAAAACTCAACTATATATATAAATATTACGCCTTATAATTTATTAGGAAATGCAATAGGTTGCGTGGAACAGAGTTTTACAACAGAATTATTTGTACCAGAATGTGCTAATTTATTAACGCCTTTAAATGAAGAAATAGATGTGCCTATTTCAACTGGTTTAAGTTGGACTAATAGTGACCATGCAGACGGCTACATACTTTCTGTTGGTACAACTTCAGGAGGAGTAGAGATTGTAAATGCTCAAGATGTAGGAAATATTAATAATTACGCTTTTACAGAAAATCTCTCAGATAACACAACGTTCTATGTTTCGGTTATTGCTTATAATACTGAAGGTAATGCTGTAAATTGTAACGAATATAGTTTTACAACAGAAATAGTAATTCCAGAATGTACAACGCTTATTATTCCTTTTAACAACGAAATAGATGTATCTGTTAATACTTCACTAACATGGAATAGTGTTAGTAATGCCTCAGGATATACTATTTCTATTGGTACGACACCAAATGGAAGTGAAATAATTAATGGCTTAGATGTTGGAAATGTAACAACGTATGTTCCGTTAATTGACTTTACTGATAACACAATGGTTTACGTAAACATAACACCTTACAATAGTACAGGTAATAGTTTAAGTTGTAATACTGAGCAGTTTATAACTGAAGATAGAAGTATTCGCACACCAGCATTTTTTACTCCAAATGGTGACGAGTTTAATCAATTTTGGAAAGTTGAAGATCCCAAGAAGGAAATTAAATATATTACTATTTTCGACCGTTTAGGAAAGTTATTATATCGTTTTAAAACAGATTCTAATGGTTGGGATGGTACTTTTAATGGTGAAAATGTACCAACTAACGATTATTGGTATCTTATAGAAATGGTCGATGGGACTATACAGAAAGCGCATTTTACCTTAAAACGATAATATAAATTAGTGTTATTAGTAAAATAAATTATTATTATTCATATTTATAGTACTAATGTAAATTAATGGCATTATCTTTGCAATCTATTAAGTATTAATAAATTAAATTACATTACAATGAGTAAAGGAACAGTAAAATTTTTCAACGACACAAAAGGATTTGGTTTCATCACAGAAGAAGGTGTTGATAAAGATCATTTCGTACACATTTCAGGATTAATCGATGAGATTAGAGAAGGTGACGAAGTTGAATTCGATTTACAAGAAGGAAACAAAGGATTAAACGCGGTTAACGTAAAAGTTATCTAAGATATATTCATATATTTTCAAGTAAAAAGCCCATCTATAAAGATGGGCTTTTTTTATACTCCATAGTTTGCGCTCCAAAAAGTGTAGTTATCTTTGCAAAAAAAATAATGTATGTTAAAACAGTTTTCCGATATTGGTATTAACAAGTATCTACAAGATAGTTTAGCAACTTTACAGATTTCTGTACCAACAGCTATTCAAGAACAAGTAATTCCTGTTATTCTTAATAAAAAAGATGATGTTGTTGCTTTGGCAAAAACAGGAACTGGTAAAACTGCTGCTTTTGGATTACCATTATTGCAACTTATAGATATGGAAAACACAGCTATTCAAGCTGTAATTCTTGCACCTACAAGAGAATTAGGACAACAGATTTTTAATAATTTAGAATCTTTTAATAACGATAATCTCCAAATATCTATAATAGGAGTATTTGGTGGAATTCCCATAAAACCTCAAATAGAAAACTTAAAAGAAACAACACATATAGTAGTTGCAACTCCAGGCCGTTTGGCAGATTTAATTGAAAGAAATGCAATAAACCTTAAAGAGATCTCTTACTTTGTGTTAGATGAAGCAGACGAAATGGTTAGTGCTCACAAAGAAGGAATAGATAACATTATTAAAGCTTTACCAAAAAGCCGAAGAACACTTTTGTTTACAGCTACAATGCCAGGAACTATTAAACAGATGGTTCAAAATTACATGTCTAAACATGTAATTCATATTGAAGCTAATATGGAAACTGTTGGCAATCAAGGTATCGATCATCAATATATAGTTGTAGAGCCTATAGAAAAATTGGAGGTTTTGCTTCATTTTTTAAATGCAAACGATGGACAACGTGGTATTATTTTCTGTAAAACAAAAGCAGCAGTAAATAAGCTAGCTAAAAAACTAGCGATTAATAAATTTTCTTCGGGAGCAATACACGGAAGCTTAACGCAAGGTATTCGCGATCGTATTATGGGACAATTTAGAGAAGGCCATATTGATATTATGGTTGCTACAGATTTAGCTGCTCGTGGTATTGATGTAAAAGAGTTGTCTTATGTTGTAAATTATCATTTACCAGATACTTATGAGGCTTATGTGCATAGAAGTGGACGTACAGCTAGAGCAGGAGCAAACGGTTTATCGCTTACTATTATACAAAAAGAAGAAGTAGAGGATATAGGTGATTTTGAAGAAGAACTAGATATTACTTTTAAACCCTTTAAAAAACCAGATGCCAAAAGCATTGAAGAAAATAACACCTTATTATGGGCTAAAAAAATATTTAAAGCAAAGCCAAATAGGGAGGTTAATGAAGCCTTGAAAGGAAAAATTAAAACCATATTTCATCATTTAACTAAAGAAGAACTAGTAGATAAAGTATTAGCAAATTATTTAGCACAAACTAAAGCTGCATCTGCGTTACCTGAAGTATCTAAAAAAAAGAAATAACAACTGTCTGTTCGAGTGAAATTGTTTTTTTGCAATTTTGTATCGAGAGCTTTTAATGTTTTAAAAAGATTTTCAATATAATTTCTCGTCCTTCAGTATAACCAGAAGCGACGCTATTTAGAATAAAAGTTATAGTTTTATTATTTATGAGTAAAAAGGATAACAATCAAGAGATTGAAAGCTGTATTACTACAATTCAGAAACTATTGGATGATACCAATCAGCTTTTCGAATTGCCAGAAAGTCAACGTGTAGCACTTTTTAAAGTTGCTGGTGCTTTAACACGACCAAATCGTGACGAGTTTCAACGCAGACGAAAAGACGCTAAAAAAGCGGCAAAGCGTAAAATGATTGAAAGCGATAAGCATGCTAGAAAAACTACAGGAATACGTTCTGCAAGAGAAGCGGCTTTATTTGTTGCTCCAAAACTATTGGCAGCAGCTGTTATTACTGAAGATACTCCCGAATTAGAATCGCCAAGAAACTGCTACGTTTGTAAAACAGTTTATACTAAGTTACATCACTTTTACGATACCATGTGTACAAATTGTGGCGACTTAAATTACGCAAAACGTTTTCAAACTACAGATTTAAAAGACCAAGTTGCAGTAATTACTGGTTCTCGATTAAAAATTGGTTATCATATTACTTTAATGTTATTACGTTCTGGTGCTACAGTTGTAGCAACAACACGTTTTCCTGCAGATTCTGCTATTCGTTTTTCTAAAGAAGAAGATTATAAAGATTGGAGTGATCGTTTGCATATTCATGGACTTGATTTACGACACATACCAAGTGTGGAAATTTTTTGTAATTATATAGAGCAAAAGTATGATCGTTTAGACATTTTAATCAATAATGCAGCGCAAACCGTAAGACGTCCATCTGGTTTTTATTTCCATTTAATGGAAAATGAAAAATTACCAGTCGACAAACTACCAGAACTAGCACAGACTTTATTAAAAGACCACGAGAGTTGTCTTGAAGAATTATCTAGTTTAAGTGTTGGGCCTTCAAAAACAGATAAAAACAATGTATTACCTGTTACTTGGCATGGACCAGAACCTGGAATTGGCTTACGTAATTCGGCAGAATTATCTCAAATCCCATACAGTTTTGATAACTCATTACAAACAGCAGAAGTGTTTCCAGAAGGAGAATTAGATGCAGATTTACAACAAGTAGATTTACGTAAAACTAACAGTTGGCGTTTAAAACTAGGTGAAATTGAAACTACCGAAATGGTAGAAGTACAGCTTGTAAATGCGGTAGCGCCTTTTGTGTTGTGCAATCGTTTGTCTAATATAATGATGAAAGAAAACACAGGCAAGAAACATATAATTAATGTGTCTGCAATGGAAGGAAAGTTTCATCGTTTTAAAAAAGAAGACAGACATCCACATACAAATATGGCAAAAGCAGCCTTAAATATGCTAACACATACTTCTGCAGGAACCTTTGCTAAGTCTGGTATTTACATGAATGCGGTTGATACAGGTTGGGTTACAGACGAAGATCCTGCAGCTTTATCTAAACAAAAAGTAGAGGTACACGATTTCCAGCCACCTTTAGATATTGTAGATGGCGCAGCACGTGTTATGGATCCATTAATAGATGGCATAAATACAGGAAAGCATTGGTCTGGTAAATTTTTAAAGGATTATTTCCCTATCGATTGGTAGTTATTATTTAACAGATACTTTTGAAAATGCCAAAAATTAGCCAAAAAGCACTTATTATTCTTGCATTTATCTCCATTTATATTATTTGGGGATCTACGTATTTACTTAATAAAATAGCCGTTACTGCATTGCCTCCTTTCTTTTTAGCAGCTATTCGGTTTTTTTGTGCAAGTATTTTAATATTTACGATAGCTAAGATTTTAAAAATGAAATTAGCCATATCTAAAAAGCAATTTCTAAATTCAATATTAGTTGGTTTTCTGTTTCTGGTTTATGGAAATGGTATTTTTGTTTGGGCATTAAAATACGTAGATAGTGGTTTTGCGGCATTATTGGCCTCAACACAACCATTATTTGTATTATTATTAATGCGATTGATGGATAATAAAAAAATGAAACCAAAGTCTTTAATTGGTGTTGGTTTAGGTATTATTGGTATGTATTTATTAGTGAGCCAGCAAGAATTAATAACTAGTGATGGTGTACTTTTAGGCATTTTTATGATTTTCACTTGCGTCTTTGGTTGGAGTTATGCTAGCGTATTTGTGTCTAAAGCAGATTTGCCTACAAATTATTTTGTAAGTACAGGTTATCAAATGGCAATTGCTAGCGTCATGTTAGCGACTATAAGTCTTTTAAGACAAGAAGAATGGAGTTCTCCATTACAATGGAATACAGATGTGCAAGTAGCCATGTTTTTACTCATAACATTTGGTAGTATAGCAGCCTTTACAGCTTTTAATTATTTGTTAAAAAAAGTGTCTACAGAAAAAGTAGCAACATCAGCCTATGTAAACCCAATAGTCGCAATGCTTTTAGGTTGGTATGTTTTAGACGAACAACTAAGCGTGCAATCCATAATCGCAGCAATAGTGTTGCTTACAGGTGTTTATTTTATTACCTCAAAGAAAAAGTAATAGCTTATTTTCTAGCTTTGGCACGACCTTTGTTTTCTATTTAGTAATTATTAAAATTAAATATTATATTATTATGAGTAAAGGAACAGTTAAATTTTTCAACGACACAAAAGGATTTGGATTCATCACAGAAGAAGGTGTAGATAAAGATCATTTTGTACACGTTTCAGGATTAATCGATGAGATTAGAGAGGGAGATGAAGTTGAATTTGACCTTCAAGAAGGAAACAAAGGATTAAACGCAGTTAACGTAAAAGTTGTCTAAGACATATACTTCAAGTTTTTACAAAAGCCCATCAATTATTTGATGGGCTTTTTATCATTACAATAGTTTCTTAATATTAAAGATATTTATTCTGTATCAATTAAATCAACATCTTGATTGTTACCATTTTCTTTAGGGTTGTCTCCATTCATTTTTACCAACTTCACTATCTGTACAAGCTAAAATTAAATTATATATGGGAATCAAATAATACCACCCACTTTTCCCAACATCATGCATTCGCCTAACACCAACTGCTATTCCTGGAATTAAAACAGCAAAAGAATGCATAGTGTCCATAATTTGAAAAGAAGGAACTTCTCCAATTTCAACTATATGCGTTATTACAATTGAGACTATTGTATTAAATAAAAAAACATCCAATATTCCTTACGTCTTGCTCTTCCATTAAAATCAAAATATTGATTTAATACTTTTATATACCAATTCATTTCTTGTTTTTTTAATATTAAAATCTATTCTTTACCAATTAAATCAATAGAATCATCATCTATTTCTTTTTTAGGATTCATTCCATATTTATTATTTCCATCCCAACTGTCTTCAACTAATAAAACTAGTAACCAAATAGGGCCAATTAATGGAATAAACCTAACAAACCAATAGGTTCCAGACTTATTAATATCATGTAATCTCCTCACTAATACTGCAAAATGTGGTACAATTATAAATAAGAAATAAATTAGAGGAAGAAAAAACATAAACTCAGTCTTAGAGCCAAATGCATCTGAAATTAAACCAGCCGTTACAAATAGAGTAAAAAGTATTATAAAGTTAAATAAAACAAACATCCAATACTCAGTTCTTCTAGCGCGACCTGAAAAATTAGCGTAATTTTTTATGCATTTAATATACCATTTCATAATTTATATTTTTTTTATTTAAAAAAGTCCTCTAGATTTTAATTCTAGATACTTATTAATAGTGTCTCCAGTTAAATTTTGTGGTTCTGTTAATACAGATTGAATACCATATTTTTTTAATGCATTTACAATTCTCTTTTTTTCGTGCATAAATTTCTCTGCGATAATAGTATCGTAAACATCTTGTATGCTATCGGATTTAGAGTTTATTACAGATTCTAATTCTGTGTTTTTAAAGAATACAACTAATAATAAATGGTTTTTTGCTAAGGCTCTTAAATAGGAGAGTTGCCTATTTAAACCATCCATAGTTTCAAAGTTTGTATATAGAATGAGTAAACTTCTGTTGGTTATTTTACGCTTTACAACAGCGTACAAACTACTAAAGTCTGATTCTGAGAAATCTGTTTTTATATTATATAAAGCTTCAGAAATTAAATTCATTTGAGAGTTTCTTTGCTCTGCAACGACAATATCTTCTAATTTTTTTGAAAAAGATAACATTCCTGCTTTATCTTGTTTTCTTAAAATAACACTGCTAATTGCTAATGTTGCATTTACTGCATAATCCAACAAGCTAATATTATTAAAATGCATTTGCATAGCACGACCTTTATCGATAATAGAGTAAACAGGTTGGGATTTTTGTTCTACATATTGATTAATCATTAATTGATTACGCTTTGCAGTAGCTTTCCAATTTAAGGTTCTTATATCGTCTCCAGAAACGTATTCCTTAATCTGTTCAAATTCTAAAGAATGTCCTATTCTCCTCACTTTTTTAGTTCCGTAAGAAATGGTAGAATCTGTAAATGCTTTAAAATTAAAGGCTCTTAATTGTAAAAATGAAGGATAACATTTCAACTCTTTTTCTTCTCCTAAAATATACTTTTTAGTAGCTAGTTGTAGTGGAGTAGAAGCGTAAACATTGATATGTCCAAAAAAATAAAGACCTCGTTGTGTTGGTCTTAAATCGTAATAAATAGTTTTAGTTTGTTTTGAAATTAGTTTTAAATTGAAAAAGAAATCTCGTTTTTGAAATTGATAAGGCAACTCTTCGATAATAGAAACATAACTTAAAAACGAATACTTGTTTTTAATTTGAAGCGTAATTTTATTATTATCTCCATTCGATAATCTCTCTGGTAATAACCGTTCTACAGTAATACCTTTTTTATTACTAAAAAGAATAAATATGTCTATAACTGTTAAAAGCGTTAAAACAAGGAGTGCTATTTTAGAAATATAGAAAAATATAGGCACAAAAAAACCAACTACAAATAAAACTGCAATAGCAACAATACTGTAGAAAAATCTACTATGTAAGAATAAAGAATTATAGAGGTTTTTCATTGTAATATCTATCTTGGAATCTCTACAGCTTCAATAATTTGATCAATAATTTGTTTACTAGTTAAACCTTCCATTTCTCTTTCTGGTGTTACAATTACTCTGTGTTGTAGAACAGGAATAGACGCTCTTTTAATATCTTCTGGTGTTACAAAATCTCTTCCTTCAATAGCTGCAAACGCCTTAGATGCTTTTAAAATAGCGATACTTGCTCTTGGTGAAGCGCCTAAATATAAAAACGAATTGGTTCTTGTGTTTACCACAATATTAGAAATGTATTTAAGTAAATTTTCTTCTATGTTTATTTTATTTACCAACGCACGATATTCTATAATTTCTGAACCAGAAATTATTGCTTCAATTTTTTCTATTTTGGTTGTGTTTTCTAAAGCTTGCTCTCTTATTATAATTTCTAATTCTTCTTCAGCATTAGGATAGTTTACATTAATTTTAAATAAAAAGCGATCTAATTGTGCTTCTGGTAATCTGTAGGTTCCTTCTTGTTCTATTTGGTTTTGAGTCGCTAAAACAATAAATGGTTCCTTCATTTTATAAGTTTGTCCATCAATTGTAACTTGTTTTTCTTCCATGACTTCAAATAAAGCAGCTTGTGTTTTTGCTGGAGCTCTATTAATTTCATCAATTAAAATCATACTAGAAAAAATGGGTCCTTTTTTAAATTCAAAATCAGATGTTTTTGCATTAAAAACCGAAGTTCCTAAAATATCTGATGGCATTAAATCTGGAGTAAATTGAATTCTGCTAAAATCAATATCCATAGTTTTAGACAATAACTTTGCTGTAATCGTTTTTGCAACACCTGGAACACCTTCTATTAATGCGTGTCCATTTGCTAAAAGCGATACAATTAGTAAGTCCATCATGTCTTTTTGGCCTACTATTACCTTCTTTAGTTCCGCCTTAATTTTGAAGACTGTTTCTTGCAATTTCGAAATATCTATTCTGTTTTTAAATTCTAAATTTTCTGAAACTTCGTTATTATTTTGACCTACATTTTCCGCTTCATTTAGGCCTTCATTTTGTGCTTCCATACTATTATTTTTTAAAGAAATTTTCTACCATTTTATTTAAGACAATTAGCTCTGTTTCTGTACATTCAGACTTTTTGTTTAAAGCGATAATGGTGTTTATTAAATATTTTGTACTGTTTATGTCGTTGTCAGATTTTAAGGCTAACCTTTTAATAAATCCCGTATTTAAATTACTAGTATCTATTAAAAATTGTTCTCTAATTTTTTCTAAAAAATAGGCGATTTTTTTATCTACTAAATTTTTGTGATCCGCTTCTTTTAAATACAAATTTGCAATAGTGTGAGCAAACGCGATAGTAGAGTTTTGTAAAGGTTCTATAATAGGAATTGCGCGTTGCTTTCTTCTTGCATTAAACAACATAAATAAAAGTAATCCTAAAAAAGAGACCATTAAAAACCATTTTAATGTTGGGTGTTGGAAAAAGAATTTAAAAATAGAGTCTTCTTTTTCTTCTTTTTTATTAGAAAATTTACTCGATTTTATCTGCGAGTCCCATAAAATAGTGTCTGATGGTAGATAGGAGAAGAGGTTTTCTGCATAATCTTCATTTCCATTAAGCATAAAATAGTTTGTAAAAACTATTGGATTGGTGTGTAAAAAAATAGCACCTTCTCCATAATAAATTTTAATAAAATTTGGCAGCTTTTCACCATTTACATCTATAGTTCCTAAAACGATGGTGTTGTTTTTATTATAGGTTTCGAAATAGTGTTTTCTTATATTTCTATTGAATGAAAAAGTTTGAGTTTTAAAACCTTGATTCTCTAAAAATAAGGTTCCTTTTAACAGCTTCAATTCTTCTGGAGTATAAAGATCTTTGTCAATGTTTTTTGTTGTAAAGTTTAAAGAATCTTTTATGTGTTTTGAAAAATTGTTAAGTGAAAAAAAGAGGTTACTACCTTGTTTAACATATTCTAACATATATTCCAAGCCATCTTGGTTTAGCTTATAAGCAGAAGGTTTAACACAAACATAACTACCAAAATCATTACCTTTTTCATTTTTAACAAGGTAGTCGTAGATATTATCTTTTACGTAATGTACTTCGTTGTTATTAAAGAGTTCTTTGGCTTCATTAAATACAATATAGGTACCAAATGGGTCTTTATTGTTTTCTTTAAAATTCTCATACCAATTAGTTTTATTACAGCTTACTAAGCTGAATAAAATAATTAAAATGAAGTATTTTTTTATGTTATTAAAGAAAATCAATTAATGGATTTAAAAATGGATTTATATTTTTTTTCAACTGTTTTAAACGCGAATGCATCTATAGGAAATTCTCCATACCATACATAACTGTAGATGTATGAGACTTCGGAAAATTGACTTCTAAGGTTTTTATTTTCAATTTCGAATAAATACTCTGTATTGGTTTTGTCTTTATGGTATTCTATTGTTTTTAAGTCTGTTAAATTTTTTAACAATGCTAAATAATAATAGCGTGTTGCTAGTCTAAAGTTTTTATCATTAATTGCTTTTTTTAGGTAACGATCAAAATCTGTTTCGTGGATGTCTTCATCTTCATACACTAATTTCTCTGCTACTTTTTTTGCTGATTTTTTAAAATTCCAAAAACCAGAATCTGTACCCAAAAATGTTTTTAATATAATTAAGACAATAATGATTCCTAATAGAAATGGAAAAACATAACTCATAAAACCACCAAAAGCGGATAGAGCTCCAGAAGTAGCAGGAGAAGGTGTCTTTATTTTTTCTGGTTCAGGTTCTTCTTCTTTAGGCTTTTTTAAATCGTCTATATATGTGAAGGCTTCGTCGTTATATTTTTCTTTTAAATCAGATTTAAAAAACAATTCTTCTTTAATGTTTGTGTTTTTATTGTAATAAAGCGAATCGCCTTTAACTTGCATAGGCTCGCTGTAAGCGTTTGCAAACCCTAGATAGGAGGTAAGTAGTAATATAAGTAGAAGGTGCTTTTTCATTAACGTAAAGCATGTTTTTTGGCTACTTTAAAAGGTAGAATGAGATAATAATAGCTAATGGTAAACAAACTAAATAAAATAATACTAATGCTAACAATTGTTGGCATTTTGTTAGAATATCTGGTAACATAACCTTCTAAAAAAGCAGCTATAATAGTAAACGGAATAGTACTAATAAAGATATAAAAGGCTTCTCTTGTTCCTATTTTAAAAGATTCAAATCTTTTTAAAGTTCCCGGAAACAGAATGCTTGCACCAA
Organism: Lacinutrix sp.; assembly: GCF_023299985.1. Classification (GTDB taxonomy): domain Bacteria; phylum Bacteroidota; class Bacteroidia; order Flavobacteriales; family Flavobacteriaceae; genus Lacinutrix. The sequence continues at coordinate 11,261 of NZ_JALZVX010000227.1, forward strand.
TAATATAACCAGTTGCTGCTTCTATAATCATACCAAAAATTTCGTAAGTACCATGAATCCAGATGCCTTTTAAACTATCAAACAAACTATTATGCTGGTAAAAAAACGCTTGAAATACTGCAACCATAATGGCATTGTAAACAATATAAAATCCTGTGCCAATGCCTACAAATAATCCCGAAAGAAACATGTTTAGCCCAACACGTTGGTTATTGTCGTAAATGCCAATAAAAGTTCCCCAATTACTGCCACCTTTATAAATAGCCATAGCATCTCCACTTTCTATGTTTTCTAGTGTTTGGTTTACATACTCGTTTCCTAGCACTTGTCTGGCAAAAGATTCGTCGTTAAAAGTAGAAAGCAAGCCAATAAAAAAGCAGATAAAGAAAAAAGCAAAGGATATGTAAATGTATTTTCTGTGTTTGTAAGCAAGAAGCGGAACCTTATTAAAAAAGAAATTTGCCACTACATTTTTATCTCTTCTTTTAGTGTGGTAAACAATATCAAAACTGCTTTTAGCCAGCTTGTTTAAGTATGTAGTAACCTTGCTTTTAGGGTAATAGGTTTGTGCATACACCAAATCATTCATGATTTTAATATGCAAGTTTGCAGTATCGTCTGGGCTTTTTTTTTCTTTATTTAAACTTCTTTGCTCAAATTCAAGCCATTTTTCTTTATTTTGCTTTATAAAAGCGACTTCTCTCATCAAGGCGAATTTAAACATTGCATGAAAACACTCCAAATAAAAACAACACAAAATGTAAATATCAATTACACTATTGCTAATGTTGGTGAACGCTTGCTAGCCTTTATAGTTGATAATGTTGTAAAGTTTGCGTATCTCTATTTTGTGATTGCTTTTTTCGATTTTCAGCTTATAGAAGAAAACTATAATAACGATCATTGGTCTATAAAAGCGATAGATGTTTTAATCTTTTTACCAATAACTTTCTATTCTTTGTATTCTGAAATTTTATTAAACGGACAAACCATAGGAAAAAAGTTACTTAAAATTAAAGTAATTAATGAGGATGGTTTTAAGCCTTCTATTGTAGATTACACAATTAGGTGGTTTTTAAGGGTTGTAGATTTTAATTTTTTCTCTTTAATTTTTGTTTATGTAGCGTCTTTAAATTTAGATTCTAGTTATAATTTGTTACTTCTAATCTTTCTTATAGGTAAGATTGTTGGCTTTTTATTGATTATGTTGACTGAAAAAAGTCAACGTTTTGGAGATATTATGGCTAACACTATAGTTGTGTCTTTAAAGGATGATGTTAAGTTTTCTGATACTATTTTAGAAACCATTACAGAAGCCTATAAACCTACGTATCCTGCGGTAATTAAATTGTCTGATAATGATGCTAGAATAATTAAAGACACTTTTAAATCCGTTTCTAAATTTAACGATTATAGAACCCTTATAAAACTGCGTACTAAAATTATTGAGGTTACAGCTATTAAATCTGTGCATACAAACGATAAAGAGTTTATAGCTATTATTCTAAAAGACTATAATTTTTACACGCAAAATATGTAGTATTTTAATTTGAATACAAAATTAAAAACACACCTATTAAAATACCAGCTAGCGGAATCAATTTTTTGCGCTTATTTTGTTCTTTAAATACCAAGCCACCAATAACTACAGCAATTATTAACTGGCTTCTTTTTATAGCAGACAACAGCATAATTAGAGCCTCAGGATCTTGTAAAGCTTTAAAGTAAAAATAATCTGCGGCTACTAATAAAATGCCGACAGCAATAATAGTCCAACGAAATTTAAAAGCTTTACGTTTTGTAGCATACGGAAACCATGTAATGCTTAAAATTACAAGTAAAATAAGTATGGTATAGACAAAAAACCAAAATTGTAAGGTTTGCGGATTTAAACTTAAATTTTGAATTAAAAACTTATCATACAAACCACTTGAGGCACCTAAAAAGGTAGCACCAATTATAGCAAATATCCATTTATTGCGTTTAAAATTAATGCCTTCTTTTTTACCAATTCTAGAATATAATATAACCGAAAAGATAATAATAAAAAAACCAAGCCACTGGAACAAATTAGGGCTCTCTTTATAAATTATAATGGCACCAATAAAGGTAAAAAATGGACCAGCAGAACGTATTGGTGTAACTATAGTTAATGGTAAATGTTTTAAGGCTTGATAAGCTAAAATCCATGAACTTGCCATAATTACCGATTTTATAAAAATAAAACCATGGGTTTGCCAATCAATTTTTTGAAAACTGTAACCGTTTTGTTGGGCATATTCTGGATAAAAAACAGAGAGCACATAAAATGAACCAATAAATAAAAAGCCACTAAAAACAGTGCCAAATAGCACAGGAAACACCTCGTTACCGCGTACAGCATGTTTTTTACATAAGTTGTGTAATCCTAAAAAAAGTGCAGCCAATAAGCCTAAATACATCCACATGGCGCGAATATAGTTT
>NZ_JALZVX010000228.1 GCF_023299985.1 Lacinutrix sp.
ACCATCAGTAGATTCTACTGTTTGAATTTCGTTAGTTGCATCAGTATCTAAATCTGCAGCAATGTGGTCTGCAATATCTGTTGCGTTTGTAGCAATGTCAGTTGCGTTAGTTGCTACTTCAGCACTTTCATCTAAAGAGGAAAGGTCTGTAATAATTGTTCCGCCAGCATCAGTAGTTTCAAGATCAGTACCGTTAAGTACTACTGTTGTGTTAAGCTCGTTGGTAGGATCGTTATCGTTGTTAGCAGGAATAGTTATGGATAAATCGAAATCGTTCCCGTTAGGTGTTACACTTACTGAACCGTCTGTAGATTCTACTGTTTGAATTTCGTTAGTTGCATCAGTATCTAAATCTGCAGCAATGTGGTCTGCTATGTCTGTTGCGTTTGTTGCTATGTCAGTTGCGTTTGTTGCTACTTCAGTGCTTTGATCTAAAGAGGAAAGGTCTGTAGTAATTGTTCCTCCAGCATCAGTAGTTTCAAGATCAGTACCGTTAAGTACTACTGTTGTGTTAAGCTCGTTGGTAGGATCTGAATCTGCATCACTCAACGAAATCACAGTGTTATTTCCAGCTTCATCAGTGTAAGTAAAAGTGCCATCAGTATTTAATGCTATAGAAGTAATAGTTTCATTATCCATTACATCTATACATAAACTTGTCCAAGAATTATTGTTGTATTGAAATAAACAGTCTTCATCAATATTGTATATAATTGCACCTTCAAGTGGTATAATCGCATTCATCTGTGCAGATGTGATTCGAGTAACAACTAAAGTTTTTGTAGTGCTTTCTAACTCTAGAACAGAACTTTGATTTATTGTTTGCGGATTATCTCCTATTTTAACTTGAGCAAATAGATTTGTAGATATTAATAAAAGTGCAACTAGTAGGATTTTTTTCATTTTAAAGGCTTTTATTCAAAAATAATATTGAATCTTTTTTTTTGAATAAAAAACACATAATTCATTCAGTTTAATCGATAAAAAGCTATAATAATCGTTGTAAGACACAATTATTATTAATAAAAGTAATGGTTAGTCTTGATTAATTACTATTTTTGCCATCGGAAATGCGAGAGTAGCTCAGTTGGTAGAGCGTCAGCCTTCCAAGCTGAATGTCGCCAGTTCGAACCTGGTCTCTCGCTCTAAAAGCTTTATCTAATCGATGAAGCTTTTTTTATGCAACATATTTAAAAAACAGAAATTAAGGAAAGTTTATAAGTTTATTGTAGACGAAGTCTAAGTAGTCTTAAATATTTAGTTGAAAAATAATATATTAGAAAAAGAGTTGTTTTTATTTTAATTCATTTAAAGTTGTTTTTGTATTAACTTCATAAGCTTCCTTTTCATATTCGAAAACTCTAGCTTTTAAATTTCCTTTTAATACAATATTATTTCCCTTAACTTCAATATAGCTACCTTCTCGTAAACCAATAACAGGTTGTGTATTAAATTTATGAAACTCTTTAATACGTGTTTCTCGCGTTTCTCCCATGTGTTTACTTCCTGAAATTGGATCTAAATAATGCGGATTAATATTAAATGGAACAAAGCCCAGAGTTTTAAAGCTTGGAGGATAAACAATAGGCATATCATTGGTTGTATTCATTGTTAAGCCACAAATATTACTTCCAGCGCTTGTTCCTAAATACGGTATACCACTATTTATAGCTTTTTTTATAGCATTAATACAATTACGCTTATAAAGCATATTTACTAATACAAAGGTGTTTCCTCCTCCAACATAAATGGCTTTTGCTTGCTTTATTGCTTCATCTGGATTTTTAAATTCATGAATTCCTTTTACGGTTTTACCTATTTTTTGAAAAGGCTTTCTAATTTTATCAGTGTATTCGTCATGAGAAATTCCGCTAGGTCTTGCGTATGGAATAAACAATATATCGTTAGTGTCTTTAAAATGAATTTTTAATACTTCTAAAAGGTAATCCAAAGGTTGTCCTCCAAAAACAGTTGATGTGCTCGCAATAATTATACTCCTCATTATGGTTTATTTGTTGTAAATTTATACAATACGAATTTAAATATAGAATGCCAAGAGTGCTCTTTTAACAAAAATTTAAAACTCTTTTAAATTTTAATTAAGAAATGAAAACCGTTATTTACAAACCTAAACCAATTTTAATGAAACATTTTTTACTTTTATTAATTTTCTGTGTGTCATCATTTTCATTGTTTGCTCAAAACAATTCTAGAATAGAAGTTAAAGGTAGAATAATTGTAGATGTGGATGATTTAGAAAATATTACTATTTATAATACTTCTTCCAATAAAGGAACTGTTACAGATTCTATAGGTAATTTTAAAATTAAGGTTGCTTTAAACGATGAAATTAAGATTTCTTCAGTACAAATTATTCCTTTTACAGCGAAGATTACTAATGCAGTTATAGATACCAAAGTATTAAAAGTGTATTTAAAAGAATATATAAATACGCTAGACGAGGTTGTTTTATTGCCTTACGATTTAACTGGTGATCTTGCTACAGACGCATTAGATGCTAAAGTGTCTGACCCAATAGTTTTTAATTTTGAAAGTTTTGATAATTTTGAAATGCCAGACGATTATCTTTCCAAAGTAGATAATATTGCAGTTGGTACACAAAACGACCGTATTAGGTATCAATTAAATGGCATGGCAATAATAGGTTCTTTAGCTAAATTAATTTTTAAGAATAAAGATAAAAAGAATAAAAGCCCAAAACTAAGAATACCAATTTCTAGTATTTCTGAAACATTTAAACCTTTGTATTTTACAGAAAATTATAATATACCAGAAGATAAAGTGCAATCATTTATTGCGTATTTAGAGAAATCTCAATACAATATTACATTGTTAGAGCCTAAAAACGAGTTAAAATTAATAGAATATTTACACACAAAAAGTAAAGAATTCCTAGCAATAAAAAATGAAGATTAGAACTAATATATTTCTTCTTTTATTTTTAATAGTAAGTTTTAGTTTTTCTCAAAACACAGTACTAGAAGGAATTGTTATAGGTGACGAAAACGTGGAAAGTATTCATGTAATAAATCAAACACAAAAAGCATACGCAACTACAAACAATAAAGGTGTTTTTAAAATTGAAGCAAAAACACAAGATACTATCGTTTTTACTTCAGTACAATACAAACCCTACACACACACATTGTTAACGCAGAAAATATTAAAGACAAAAGACTAAGCATTAATCTTGTAATTCTTGTAAACGAGCTTCCAGAAGCTATAATAGGTTTTACTTTAACAGGAAACTTAGGTAAAGATGTTTTAAATTCTGATGCTAAAAGGCCTATAGATTTTTATGATGTTGGAATTCCTGGTTACAAAGGAAAACGAAAGACAAAAAGCCAAAGACTTTTAGCTGAAGCTGGAGAGTTTAAACCTAAAATGCTACTTGGAGTTTTAGCTGGAGGTTTGCCTTTAAATCCAATATTAAACGGAATTTCTGGAAGAACAAAAGAACTTAAAAAACGAGTAGCTTTGGAGGAAAACACAGCATTAATGAATGTTGTAAAGAATAAATTATCTGAAGCTTTTTTTAAAGAAAACGAATTAGACGAAGAACTAAGAGCTGAGTTTTTCTTTTTCTGTTCAGAGGATGAAACATTTGAAGCAAGGTGTGCTTCAAGCGATTTAGAGGCTTTAAAATTTATGAAAGAAAAGTACATTAAGTACAAAGAAAACTTAGCCGAAAAAGAATAATAACTTTTTGGAATGCTTTTTGACTTCTTTATGTAAGTTTGTAATCGAAATATAATATTATGAAATTCTTAAAATCATTTTTAGTTTTAACAATATTAATGTCATTTGCCTTTAGTAGTGCTCATAAATACTACGTTAGTATCACAAAAATAGAATATGTAAAAGAGCAAAAATCTATACAGATTATTACGCGCATTTTTATAGATGATTTCGAAAATCTACTTAAAGAACGCTACGATGATAAAATTGTTTTAGCATCAGATTTAGATGAAACACAAATTGATAGTTACATTAAAAAGTATTTATTGTCAAGGTTAAAAATAAATATAGATGGAAAAGAATCTATAATAAAATTTATTGGTAAAGAATACGATGAAGATGTAGTGCAATGCTATCTTGAAATAGAAGGTGTAGAAAACATCAAATCTTTTGCTGTAGAGAATAATGTGCTTTATGATATGTTTAACGATCAAAAAAACATAGTTCGTACCAATATTAATGGAAAAAATAAATCCTTCATTTTAATTCCAGAAAACAATAAAGGAATGTTAAACTTCTAAAAAAAAGAATGTTTCAATCTTAAAATTTGTTAAATTCGGACTTTATTCTGATAAATAACAAATAAAATGAACAAACTAAAGTACCTCGTGCTATCTGCACTTTTTCTTACTGTTGGAGTATTTGCTCAGCAAAATCAAGAAACAAAAGAGCCTCAACAAGGCCATACCAATCAAAATAAATTTAAGCAACTTTACGAAGAGTTTTCTACTCCTAACATGTATCGTGCTGCATCTGGAGCACCAGGTTCTGCTTATTATCAGCAACAAGCCGATTATAAAATGGATTTAGAGTTGGATGATGTTAATGCTAAATTGTCTGGTTTCGAAACTATTACTTATACAAATAATTCGCCAGATGTACTTAAATATCTTTGGGTACAATTAGACCAAAACATGCGAGCTAAAGACTCTCAAACACCTTTAATTCAAAGTAGTGGAGTAAATCCTGCAGCACAAGTTTCTGCTTATGCTAATAACTACATGAGTGATGGTTTCGATGGTGGTTTTAATATTGAAGAAGTAAAAGGAGCAAACGGGAAAACATTAAAGCACATGATTAATCGCACAATGATGCGAGTAGATATGCCAAAGCCTTTAGCTTCTGGAGAACAATTTTCGTTCTCTATTAAATGGTGGTACAACATTAACGATCACGTTAACGGAAGAGGTCGTTCTGGTTACGAGTATTTTGAAGAAGACGATAATAGAGCTTATGTAATGGCACAATTCTATCCTAGAATGGCTGTTTATAACGATGTAGAAGGATGGCAAAACTCACAGTTTTGGGGACGTGATGAATTTGCGTTACCATTTGGTAATTTTGAAGTAAACATTACTGTTCCTGCAGATCATATTTTAGATGGTACAGGAAAATTAACTAATAGAAAAGAAGTGTTTTCAAAAGAGATGATGAAACGCTATGAAAAAGCTAAAAAAGCTTATACAGAACCTGTAATAGTAGTGACACAAGATGAAGTCGTTGAGAAGCTTAAAACAAAGTCTTCAAAAACAAAAACTTGGAAATTATACGCAGAGAATGTTCGTGATTTCGGTTTTGCAACATCAAGACGTTACATTTGGGATATGATGGCTGTAAAAATTGGAAATAAAGATGTTATGGCTGTTTCTATGTATGGAAAAGAAGGTAATCCTTTATGGGAAGATTGGTCAACAAAAGCAGTTGCTAGTACATTAAAGTCATACTCACGCATGACTTTCGATTACCCTTATCACAAAGCAATTTCTGTGCACGCAAAACAGCAAGGTATGGAATACCCAATGATTTGCTGGAACTATGGTCGTCCAGATAAAGATGGAAATTATAGTGATCGTACTAAATTTGGAATGATGTCTGTAATTATTCATGAAGTTGGTCACAATTTTTTTCCAATGATAGTAAATAGTGATGAGCGTCAATGGACCTGGATGGACGAAGGTTTAAATACATTTGTACAATACGTAGCAGAGCAAGATTTCGGGAAATGGTATCCAGCTGCTTTGTCTGAAGGACAATCTGCTTACCCATCACGTCGTGGTCCAGCTAAAAATATTACACGTTATATGGGAGGAGATCAAAATTTTATTGCTCCAATTATGACTAAAGGTTTAAATACGTACCAGTTTGGTAATAATGCTTATGGTAAGCCAGGAACAGCACTAAATATTCTTCGTGAAACTGTAATGGGACCAGAACTGTTTGATTATGCGTTTAGAGAGTACTCAAAACGTTGGATGTTTAAACACCCAACACCAGAAGATTTTTTCCGTACAATGGAAGACGCTTCAGCTTTCGATTTAGATTGGTACTGGAGAGGCTGGTTTTACACAACAGATTATGTAGATATAGGAATAAAGGATGTTAAAAAATTCTATGTCACTACAAAACCGAACACGCAAGGTAAGAGAATGGTAAAACGTTTTGGTCTTGAAGAGAAAGATTTAGTTTATTTTGTTGAAGAAGGAAGTGAAGATTATACTGCTGGAATGAAAAGCGAAAGCATTTCTGATAAATCTGCAACATTAAAAGAGTATCTAATGGATAATTTTACGACACAAGAACGATCTAAAATGAAAGAGCCTAAGTATTTTTATAGTGTTACTTTTAATAAGCCAGGAGGATTGGTTATGCCAATTATTGTAGAATACACTTATGCTGATGGAACAAGTAAAACAGAAAAATATCCAGCACAAATATGGAGACTAAACGATAATGAAGTAAGCAAAGCTATCTCTTCAGATAAAGAAATTGTTAGTATTACTGTAGATCCAAAATTAGAGACTGCAGATGTAGATGCTTCAAACAATTCTTGGCCAAGAGAGGTTAAGCAAGGAGAGTTTGATAAATTTAAGAATAAAGTAAAAAACTAATAATTTAGTTTTAAAAATAAAAAAAAGTCTATTCAATCTAATAGGCTTTTTTTATTGGTTAATAATTGTAATTCAATAGGTTATAAGTTATAAAACTGTATTGAAACTTAAATTTGTTAATGCTTTCATTGTAAGCACACAGGAGGTTTGCTATTGTTGAATTCGTAAAAAAAGCATTGAAAAAATGTCACTTTCAAAATATTTTTTACTTCACAATGATTTTATTACATTTGCGAACATTAAAAACTAATCAAAACTAAAAAATTAATATGGAATCAATGATGATTTATATGCCAATTGTAGCAGCTTTAATTGGTCTAGCTTATATGTGGATAAAAAGAGTTTGGGTATTAAAACAAGATGCAGGAGATGGTAAAATGGCAGAGATTTCTAGTCATATTTACGAAGGTGCATTGGCTTTTTTAAAGGCAGAATATAAATTGCTAGCAATATTTGTTTTTGTAGCTAGTTTTTTATTAGCAATAGTATCTCAAGTAGTAGAGTCTACAAGTGTATTAATTGTTGTTGCTTTTATCTTTGGAGCTATTTTTTCTGCATTTGCAGGAAATATGGGTATGAAAATAGCAACCAAAACAAACGTTAGAACAACACAAGCAGCTAGAACAAGTTTGCCACAAGCATTAAAAGTGTCTTTTGGTGGTGGTACAGTTATGGGATTAGGTGTTGCTGGTTTAGCAGTACTTGGTTTAACGGTATTCTTTTTGGTGTTCCTTAATATTTTTATGCCTGACGGTTGGACAAACACAACTGATATGACTAAAATCCTAGAAACCCTTGCAGGTTTCTCTTTAGGAGCAGAGTCTATTGCATTGTTTGCACGTGTAGGTGGAGGTATCTATACTAAAGCAGCAGATGTTGGTGCAGATTTAGTAGGTAAAGTAGAAGCTGGTATTCCAGAAGACGATCCAAGAAATCCTGCTACAATTGCAGATAACGTTGGAGATAATGTAGGTGATGTTGCAGGAATGGGAGCAGATTTATTTGGATCTTATGTTGCAACAGTATTAGCAGCAATGGTTTTAGGTAACTATATATTAGATGTAAA
>NZ_JALZVX010000229.1 GCF_023299985.1 Lacinutrix sp.
AATGGTATTAGTTTTGTAGCTTCTAGAGTTCCAATTACAAAAGAACACGTAGATCCAGTAGTTAAAATACATGCTAACTATGCAGCTATTATGCCATTTGCTTATGTGCACAATCTTAAAAGTTCAGAAGTAATTCATAATACACAAAGGCAATGGGCTGGAGAAAAAAGAGCAGGTGCTAAGCAATATGCTCAAACGCTCCAAGCACAAGGCATTAAAATTATGATGAAACCTCAAATATGGGTTAGACAAGGTGAGTATACTGGTTACATAAAAATGGAAACTGAAGAGAATTGGAAGCAACTTGAAACCACTTATTCAGATTTTATTTTAGAATATGCTACTTTAGCGCAAGAGGTTAATGCAGAAATTTTTTGTATTGGTACAGAGTTAGAACAGTTTGTATCTAATAGGCCAGAATATTGGAGCCAACTTATTTTAGATATCAAAAAAGTTTATAATGGCAAATTAACTTATGCTGCAAATTGGGATGAATTTAAACGCACACCATTTTGGAGCGAATTAGATTATATTGGTGTAGATGCTTATTTTCCTATTAGCGACAGTGAAACTCCAACAATAGAAGAGTGTTTAGAAGGTTGGAAAGCACACAAAACGGTAATTAAAGCTATTTCAGATAAACATAAAAAACCAATTATGTTTACCGAGTTTGGATATAGAAGTGTAGATTTTTCTGGTAAAGAGCCCTGGAGATCAGATAGAGGACTTATAAACGTAAATTTAGAAGCACAAGTAAATACAACACAAGCTGTATTTGATGTTTTTTGGAAAGAAGATTGGTTTGCAGGAGGTTTTATTTGGAAATGGTTTCATAACTACGCTAATAGTGGTGGTGAAAATAATAATAGATTTACACCACAAAATAAGCCAGTAGAGAAAATAATTAAAGCACATTTTGAAAAACACAGATGAGACAATCAATAGTTGTATTCTTTAGTTTAATATTATTATCATGTTCTAATGATGATGATAATAGTATGCCTTCAAACGTACTTGCAGAGTATTTAATGGGTCAAGTTATAGAAACTGGAGCAGTTATAGCCTGTGCTGCAAGCGAAGAAAACACAAACAATATTTTAGCGTATTACTTCCCAAGAGCAGGAGCAACCTCAATACGTTTTTATGAAACAGAAACAGCATCTGTAGACAAACTAGACTATACTAAATATAAAGAAATAGCTTTAGAAAGCGAGCCTTTTTTTAATGGGTCTTTAGGGAAGTTTACAAGAGAAGCATCTGTAGAGAAATGGATAATAATTACTTACGAATTAAATAACGAAATTAAAGTCTCTAATCCAATTCGAACAAAACAAATTCAAAAACCTACAGTATGGAATGATGAAGTTACAATAGATCAAACAAATCCGTTAATGCCTATTTTTAATTGGGAATTAAATGCAGTTGCAGATAATGCTATTTATTTTCAGGTTATTTCTTCTATAAATAATGATTTAATTTCTGGGACTTATACTTTAGAAAATACATTTCAATTTTACAACCTTTCTAACGTAGTATTAAATATAACAGATGGTGTTCCACAGTTAGAAAACACAACAGATTACAATTTTACATTAATGGATGTTAGTTTAGATAATTGGGTAAATATTATTACAATCGATAAAAAATTTACAACACAATGAAAAAGTTACTACTTATATTTCTTTTTTTTAATATTTCTATGAACATGTATTCTCAAAATACAGTTTCAAATTTATTAATAGAAGGTAATAAAAAAACGAAATCATCTTTACTTAAGCGTTTAGCGCTAGTTAAACCAGGTACTGTTTTAGATACATTAGTTATAGATGCAGATATAAGACGTTTAAAATTACTACCATCTATTGCAAATGCAACTTATAAAGTAGTATTAGATAAAGAAAAAACATATAATGTAGTTTATAATGTTGAAGAAAATTTTACAATTATTCCAGGTTTAAGTATATTTACAGACAATAATGATGAATTTGCTTACAGGCTGTCTTTATTCGAGTTTAATTTGTTAGGACAAAATCAACTTATAGGCGGTTTTTATAGTAAAGACGTATTTGATTCTTATGGTGCTTATTGGGAAGCACCATATCTATTTACAAGAAAATTAGGTGTTGGCGTTAACTATCAAAATTTAGTATCACAAGAACCTGTTTTTTTTGAAAATGATAATCAAGTTGATTATAAATTTGATACAAAAGCGTTTGAAACTTATTTAATTTACGAACATAATTTTCATAACCGTTTTCAACTAGGTGTTAATTTGTCTAAAGAAAATTACACTTTTCTAGAAGGAGAAGTGCCAAATGGATTTCCTACAGAAATAGGTGCTAACAAAACAGCTTTAATTGGTGAGTACGAGTATAATAATATTAATATAGACTACCAGTACAAGGAAGGTTTTAGAAGTTTATTAAACTTTAGACTTGTTACTGGTGGAAATGATTTGTTGAGAAACTTTTTTATAGGCAGAAATGATTTTGAATATTTTAAAAAAATAAATAAAAAAGGAAACTGGGCAAGTAGATTAAGATTGGCTTTTGCTTCTAACGATACAACACCTTTTGCTCCATTTGCAGTAGATAATCAATTAAACATTAGAGGCGCAGGAAATACAATAGATAGAGGTACAGCTGCGATAGTGCTTAATACAGAATATAGATACACATTATACGAGCGCAATTGGTTTGTACTACAAAGTAATGTTTTTATAGATGCTGGTTCTTGGAGAAATCCAGGTGGTAATTTAAGCGAATTGTTTAATGGTAGTACAGTTAGATTTCATCCTGGAGCAGGAATAAGATTTATACACAAACGTATATTTAATGCAGTATTTAGATTAGACTATGGTTATGGTATAGGTGATAATACTAGTCGAGGAATTGTTTTTGGAATAGGACAGTATTTTTAATTTATAAAAATTTATTTTTTAGTAAATATGGGTTTTACGTTAAAGAAGTGTTTGTTTGTACTAAGTCTTGTTTTTAGTGTTTTGACTTTTTCTCAAGAAGCAGTAGTACTTGAACTAAAAATACAAGGAAACAAAAAAATAAAATCATCTTTTGTAAAAAAACTCTCTAAAATAAAAAAAGGAGTGTTATTAGATTCTACTGTTTTAGAAGCAGATATAAGAAGACTTAAAAGACTCCCTTCTGTAGCACATGCCTATTATCAAGTATTTAAATCTCATGATAATTTGTATAATGTATTCTATAATATAGAAGATAATTTTACTATAATTCCATCTGTAAGTATTTACACAACTAATGAAGAGGAATTTGCTTACCGCATAAGTTTGTACGAATTTAATTTACTTGGTAGAAATATAACTTTTGGTGGTTTTTATCAAAAAGATATTTTTGATAGTTTTGGTGTTAATTTTAGGGCACCTTTTTTATTTAATAGAGATTTTGGTTTAGCAGTAAACTTTCAAGACTTAAACACTCTAGAACCAGTGTTTTTTAATAGTGGAACTGTAAATTATAAGTATGGTAATAAATCTTACGAGGTATTAGGCCTACATCAAATAAATACTAAAAATAGAATAGAGGCTGGTATTAGTTATTTTTTAGAAGAATATAGTCTTCGCGAAGTGCAAACAAACCCAGATGTTATTCCAGGTTTTTCAGTTAAAAAATTACTTTATAAAGGTATTTATGAGTATAATAACCTAGACTATTATTATCAATATGTATCTGGATTTAAAAGTGTATTGAATTTTCAATATGTAACTTCAACTAGTGACGATTTACCAGAATTTGTAATTGCATGGAACGACTTTCATTATTACACAAGAGTAGGAGATAAAGGAAATTGGGCTAGTAGGTTGCGTGTTGGCTTTTCAAGTAATGATAATACACCTTTTGCTCCTTTTTCGGTAGATAATAACTTAAATATTAGAGGTGTTGGTAATACTATAGATAGAGGAACTGGTGCAATAGTATTAAACACAGAATATAGACATGTTTTGTACGATAAAGATTGGTTTACTTTACAAAGCAACGTTTTTTTAGATGCAGGAACTTGGCGAAATCCTGGAGGGACTTTAGGTGATTTTGGTGATTCAGATAATATTAGAGTATATCCTGGTTTAGGTTTTCGTTTTATACATAAACGTATATTTAATGCTGTTTTTAGAGTCGATTATGGCTTTGGTATTACCAATGGAGATACTCAAGGTTTAGTTTTTGGTATTGGACAATATTTTTAGTGATACTTAAAACATAAAAGAACTCTGCTTCTATTAGGCTTTGCTAGTAGAACTAATTCCAACGCAAGTTGGGGAGGACCCTAATAAACTAAAAACTAATTAGGCAATATATTTTAAATAATAAGCGTGCAAATCTTGTGCACTTGCGCCAAACCACTTTTTAATATAGATAGTCCAAAAATGGTATTGTAGTTTCCAAATACCATGTCTTTTATAAAGCCTGTCTGATGTTTTTATTTTTTTATTAATAACCACAAACTCTTTACGTTTGTAGAGTTCATTAATTAAAACATTGTCTTCGTATATAATAAAGCTTTCATCGAAACCACCAATATCTTCAAATAGTGCTTTGGTAATAAATTGACTTTGATCTCCACCTCTACATGCACGCCAAGAAAACTGTGTCAGCCAACTAGCTAAACGAAGCCACCAATGTTTACTGTCGAAACTTAAACGAAAACAACCTGCTTGGTTGTTTTGTTTAACTTCCTCTATTATATGTTTATCGTAATGTGTTGGAGGAAAAGAGTCGGCATGTAAAAAATACAAAATGTCTCCTTTTGAAGCTTTTGCTCCAATATTCATTTGTCTAGCTCTTCCTCTTTTAGAGTGAATTAATCTAACATTTAAATCTAATTGCTCTACAATATCTTGCGACCCATCTATGCTACCACCATCAACTACAATAATCTCTTGTATGTTTTTTAATGAAGCATTATCGATTAAATGAAAAAGTAGATTTTCGATGTTTTCCGCTTCGTTTAAAATAGGAATGACTATGCTTATCATATAATATTTAGGAAAATAAAATTGGTGTTATTTGTTTAAATCCCAATTATAATCTAAATAAGATTTTTTTGCTTTACTAGTAATAGAAACGTCTGAGTATTTATTTAAGAAATCTATTAAAGAGCCATCTTGTTCAAAATCTTTTTTAAACCATTTAAATATATTAGACAATTCAATTGTGTTTTTTGAAATTTTATTACGTTTTGTATCGCTTAAAAACTCTTTAGTTGCATCAGTTAATTGCGTTTCTAAATTTGAAGCAGTAAAGGCTTCATTTTGTAATTTCGGGCATGAAAATGAAGCACATACAATTGCAAAATGTATTCTTGGTTCGTCCATTTTACGTAATATTTGATGCTCAATTTCTTCTAAATTATACCATTTGCTTCCTAATTTCCATAAGCGTTGCTCCCAAGGATCTTTAATGTCTTTTATGCTTTTAATTGGCATGTTTCTAAGAATTAAATCTACTGTCATTGCGTTATATGCATTAATCCAATAGGCTAGTTTGTCTTCTTTAGACCAGGCATCATTTGGCATATTGTCTCCTAAAGCAGTGATGTAATTTGTTAATTCCTTTCTGTTAGATTTAATACTGTTATAGTTTACATTACCAGCATCAGAGACT
>NZ_JALZVX010000230.1 GCF_023299985.1 Lacinutrix sp.
GTAACGACGTAATTCATCTAACAAAATATCATATTGCTTTTTAATATCTGGCGCATCTGCAGGTATTAAAAACAGTAAAATAGAGTTTCGTTCTATATGGCGTAAAAAGTAATAACCAAGTCCTTTACCTTCGGCTGCTCCTTCAATAATTCCAGGAATATCTGCCATTACAAAACTTTGAAACTCACGATGTTTTACAATACCTAAGTTAGGCTTTAATGTAGTAAACTCGTAATCCGCAATTTTAGGTTTTGCAGAAGTAATTACAGATAAAAGTGTCGATTTTCCTGCATTTGGAAAACCAACCAAACCAACATCTGCCAATAATTTAAGTTCTAAAGTAATGTCCTTTTCTTCCATAGGAATTCCAGGCTGTGCATAACGTGGTGTTTGGTTTGTAGAGCTTTTAAAATGCCAATTTCCACGACCACCTTTTCCACCTAGAGCTACAATGCGTTCTTCTCCTTCTTCTGTAATTTCAAAAAGTGTTTCGTCTGTTTCTGTATCTTTAACAACTGTTCCTAAAGGCACTTCTACGTACATATCTTCTCCATCTGCACCAGTACTTCTGCCACTACTTCCACTTCCTCCATGTCCAGCACGAATGTGCCTTTTAAACTTTAAGTGTATTAATGTCCAAAGGTTAGTGCTTCCTCTTAAAATTACGTGACCTCCTCGTCCTCCATCTCCTCCGTCTGGACCACCTTTTGCTAAATACTTCTCGCGATGTAAGTGCGTAGAACCTTGACCTCCTTTTCCAGAGGTAACGTGCATTTTTACGTAATCAACAAAATTTCCTTCAGTCATTATTTCTAAGTTAAAAGTTATGAGTTAAAAGTTAAAAGTTGGCTTACTCATACGCCTAACTCGATTGCCTTTATAGCTTATCTATAGCATTACATAAACGCTCTGTAATAGCTTCTACACTGCCAAAACCATCTACACCGTAATATTTTCTTTGTGCTGAAAAATAATCTTTCAAAATGGCTGTTTTTGTGTAATATTCTTTAATTCTATTTCTAATAATACTTTCGTCTGCATCGTCTGCTCTTCCGCTAGATTTCCCACGTTCCAATAGCCTTTGAACTAACACTTCGTCTTCTACCTCTAAAGCAATCATAGCATTAATTTGAGAGTCTTTACTTTCCATCAGCTTATCTAATGCTAATGCTTGTGCATTAGTTCTTGGAAAACCATCAAAAATAAAACCGTTAGCATCTGTATTTTTCTCAACTTCAGCGTTTAGCATGTCTATAGTAACCTGATCTGGCACTAATTCACCTTTATCTATAAACGATTTAGCTAAAGTCCCTAAAGCTGTTTTATTTTTTATGTTAAACCTAAACACATCTCCTGTAGAAATATGAACCAGATTATATTTTTCCTTTAAAAAATTAGCCTGTGTTCCTTTGCCTGCTCCTGGAGGACCAAATAATACTAAATTTGTCATGTGCTGTGTTGTTTTTATTTGATAAACTTCTGGCATGTCTCTTCCTAATCCATCATAATCTAAGCCATAACCAACTATAAATTTATTAGGAATTTCTATACCAACGTAATGTAATTTAAAGTCTTTTTTATATGCTTCAGGCTTGTAAAACAACGTTGCAATTAGCAATTGCTTTACACCTTCATTTTTAAAGATTCTATGTATTTCTTGAAGCGTTTTACCTGTATCTATAATATCTTCAAGAATAACAACTGTTCTTCCTGTTAAATCTTGAGTTAAACCTATTAAACGCTGAATATCTTCTGAAGACTTAACTCCTTCATAAGACGCTAGTTTAATAAAAGTAACTTCACAAGGTTTTGGATATTTTTTCACAAAATCGCTAACCACCATAAACGAACCATTGAGAACGCCTACAAAAACAGGAATTTCATCTCCTAAATCGTTGGCGAGATCTTTAGCCATTTTAGACACAGCTGCATCTATTTCTTTAGCAGAAATAAAAGGCTTAAAACATTTGTCGTGAAGCTTGATCATTGTATTCGTTTTATGAAAGTGGCAAAGATACGTATTTGTTAATCGAATTACCATTTTTGCCTTATCATTTTAGGGCAGTTTTGTATTTTAAAATGTATTTTTGTTGTAGCAATTTCAACATTAAATATGAACTATTTTTCTTCAGATTTTAAATTAGGTATTCTAGGTGGTGGACAACTAGGCAAAATGATGCTTTATGCTACCAGAAAATTCGACATCCAAACTTACGTATTAGACCCAAGTGAAGAAGCACCAAGCAAAATGGCTTGTAACGCTTTTACAAAAGGTGATTTAATGGATTTTGAAACCGTTTATAACTTTGGTAAACAGGTAGATATTTTAACTTTTGAAATAGAAAACGTTAATGTTGATGCCCTAGAAAAACTAGAAACAGAAGGTATAAAAGTGTTTCCAAGTTCTAAGAATTTAAGAGTAATACAAAACAAAGCAAAGCAAAAATTATTTTATTTAGATAACAATATTCCGACTTCAGAATTTTCACGATTTGCCTATGCTTCAGAAATTGAAGATGCTGTTTTAAATGGTGGTTTAGAGTTTCCGTTTGTTTGGAAAAGTGCACAGTTTGGTTACGATGGTAATGGTGTAAAAGTGGTACGTTCTTTAGACGATTTAAAAGGGTTACCAAAAGATGAATGCATTACTGAAGCACTCATCGATTTTAAAAATGAGTTAGCAGTTATTGTTGCAAGAAATCCAGATGGTGATATAAAAACATATCCTGTTGTAGAAATGGAATTTCATCCAGAAGCAAACCAGGTAGAATATGTTATTTGTCCTGCAAGAATCTCTAAAGAGGTTGCTACAAAAGCACAAGAGATTGCCTTAAAAGTATCTAAAGCTTTTAACCATGTTGGTTTACTAGCTGTCGAGATGTTTCAAACTAAAAATGATGAGATCTTAATAAACGAAGTTGCTCCAAGACCTCATAATTCTGGTCACCAAACTATAGAAGCGAGTTATACGTCTCAATTTGAACAGCATATTCGTGCTATTTTAAACTTACCTTTAGGTAAAACTGAAAGTAAAGTTGGTGGTATTATGGTAAATTTGGTTGGTGCAGAAGGCTATACTGGTGATGTTTTATATAAAAACATTGCAGATATTATGAACATGGAAGGTGTTACACCACACATTTACGGTAAAAAACAAACCAGACCTTTTCGTAAAATGGGACATGTTACTATTGTAAATGAAGATTTAAATACAGCACGTAAAATTGCTGAAGAAGTTAAGAAAACTATTAAAGTGATTGCAAAATAGTTGCTTTATTATTACACTGAGATTCACGAAGTTTACATAGAGATTCACAGAGCCTTTAGGTTATGTGATTACGCGTGTAGTATTTGAGGCAGATTCCACAAATTGCCAAACTCTAAAACTTAAACCCACGAGACAATGGAATATGCGCTCCATTTACCATAAACACCTCTTTACTACTGTATTGTTTTATAAAGTTCTCGTTAACAATATGCGATCTGTGACATTTTATAAAATTTGGTGGTAATTGTTGTTCTATTTCTGAAATTTTACCTCTAACAAATTCTTTTTTTGAAGTTGTGTAAAGATTTAAATAATGCCCATCTGACTTAACATAGATTAGTTCTTTTAAATAGACTTTAGATTTGTTTTTTAGCACAACATAATCGTTAATAACTAAAGATTTTACAGTTTCTAATTCTGTTTTGGCTTTCTTGTTTTCTAGGTTAAGCGATTGGTTTTGCTGGTCAAGAACCTTCTTTTTTCTGTCTGATTTTTTCCATCTTACAAAGGAATATAATGCTAGTAGAAAGACCCCAAATAAGAGAATACTATATATTATTCTGTTTTTATTCAATTTAGTTTCAACCTTAGTTAGTTCTTTTATTTTTCTGTCCTTTTCTTTAGTTTGATATCTAACGTCAGTTTCATAAAAACTACTGTTTTTTTTGAAGTCATCTATAACAACATCTAACTTATCTCTTAAAGCATCTTGATATTTTAAATTTATAGAATCTTTTAAACCATAGTAGGCATTACCTCTATTGTTTGCTAAAAATCTTTCTATTTTTAGTTTGTGTTTTTTATTTGGAATATTATTTGTTTGAGCAAAGTAACTAAGTGCTTTTCTATAATTTTTCCTTTTGTTTTCATTAGCCCCAAGATTAATCAAACAATAGACTTGTCTTAAATAATCTTTATTTTGAGATGCAAATTCTAACGCCTGAAACAAAGAATTTTCTGCTTTATCAAAATTATTAAGCTTGGTATTCAAATTACCTTCGTTTAGCAAAATAATAGAACGGAATTCGTTATCAATCTTATAATAATCTGTTTCCTTTATTATATTAATTTTTTCCTTAGCTAATTTTATTTTTAGACTATCACTAAAATAATCTTTAAACAGTTCGTTTTCTATTTTAGCGTGCCATTTATCAGTGTTATCCTTTTCTGTAAGTTCTTTTAATTCTGTTAAAAAAAATCGTCTATCCTTATCGTAATCTTTTTTACTAGACTCTACACTATGAAGACTAAAAAGTAATTCTCTAAACTTATTTTTGCGTAGAGTTTTCTTTTGTTTTTCGTATTCATAAACTTTATAATAAGATGCGTAAGCTGAATCCTCGCTATTAATACTTTGATATAACTCTCCAATATCAATATACTTATTTGCATCAAACGGTTTGTTTTTTTGACTCTTTTTTAACAACACAATTTGTTCTAGTTCTTTTTCATAGAAATATTCGTAAGAAATAGAATCTATTGGTATTTGTTGAGCTACAACAAATTGTGTAAGCAATATGAAGATTAGTTTCTTCATTTAACTACATACTCCTACAACACCTCCATCTTGACCATGTCTAGGTTCAACATCTAGTTCAATTGATTTTTCAGTTGTTATGAAATCAATCGGAAATACTTTCCCATTATTATGTCTTTTACAACTAAGCCCATATCTCTCAAAAAGTATTTTAAATTTACCAATAACTCTTGTGTCAAGAGAATCCTCAACATCATCAATAAACAAATATTTTCGATAATTCTCTGGCAAATCTTTCATTTTAAGATCTCCTAAATTAATAGGGTTAAACGTTTTTGCGTTTATTTTAAAAATAACGGCTATTTCTCCTTTTTTGTTTTTTATAATTTCTGTCATATTTTTAAAAATTAAAGATTAATAAATACTATTATTGAACTAATTATATAGTTAACTAAACAGATAAAATTTAAAAATAGTCTTTTATCAAACAAGTTAATCATCATTTTCTTCTTGATCAAATATAATTGATTCAGTATTAAAATCATTATTTAGGATTTTTAAGGCAAGATTTCCAATCCAATATGGAGCTGTATTTGCTTTACCCTTAGAACTATTGTTTCCATGACCAAAAGTATAATCGATGGCTTCATTGTCTAAAGCATGTATACTTTCATGAATAATTGTTGCTGCAATATCTTCTGGTTTTCTATTTATTTTTTTTAGATTTAAAAACAAAGTATTTGGAAACCTATGATCTACATAAGCAATTGTATTTCTATATTTTATTGCTCTCCATCCTGAAGGATAAAAAAGATCTATTTTAAATTCTAAGCTCGAATGTTTTATTAATTCTGAAATTATTTTTGGAGAAGCTGTACTTAGATCAAAGCTTTCTTTTAGATTTATTTTGTCATAAAAAACTTGATTTTCAAAAATTGAATTAGCCATTCTTGTTGCTTCTGTGACTTGTTCTTGATTATCATTAAAAATTATTTTCATTAGCCTTAGAGTTTATTATTTATTATTCAGTTTAAATACACCTTTTAGACTACTCGTCTAAGTCTTCTGTAAATTGTGAAAATTGTAAATTTTCATCGCTTGATTCTGGTTTTAACTTGTAATCAATAATAGCATCTTCCATTTCTAGGGTATATGCTTTTACCATAGGTTTAAACTCTTTATCAAAAAACAAAAATGGACGCTTAATTTTTGAAAGACCTATAAGAGGTATAATACCATCTTCAGTATTAACTTTATAGCCAGTAGATTTTTGTTTACTAACTTTGAGACCAAGAGAAGCCTTAGCTAGATCAATAACTGGAACACTAGCATCTGCTTCTAATGTTATTGAAAAATCAGAAGATGTAGAAATTAATATTAAAGCCCTTTTAGTTATAACTCTATCAGTAACTAAAACAAACTCTTTTTTCCATTTATCCTTTGACTTTTTATGAATCTTTAAAAGTTCTTGTCCAAGCTGGTATTTGTTTTCTATCAATTCAAAAACACATTCAGCGCCATTAAAAAAAACAGCGTTTTCTTTAGAAAACTTAACCTCAATAGAAGCATTTGCTTTTACTCCATCTATTGTTCCTTCTGCTTTTGGGTTTAACTGAAATTGAACACCTTTTTTTGATGTGAAAGATTTTTCATCTTTTGTTTCATCTCTTCTGATTTTTATATTAAAATCTTTTAATTCTTCAAATTCGGATATATTACCTAATTGAGTAAAAATATTTCCTTTCATTATTCCATAATCTCCAAGTTGAACTGGAAAACCTGGTTCCCACACTCCATAAAGTACTTTTTGGTTTTTCTTTATCGTATTTACATACACTTTTGCGATTGAATTTCCCATAATATATTTGTGTTTTTAATAAAACCCTCTACAGAAAACCATGTAAAGGGCTTTAAAGTTATTGATTAATAGCAATCCAAAACTGCAACAAAATCAAGGCTTACAAAAATAAATGTCATGAAATGCAGGTTATATATCACGAAATGTAAAAGCGTTTTTAATAAATATTAGATAACCAGTAATTATCACTAAAAACCAATTTATTTAAAGCACTAAAAAACGTACTTTTGTAATATCGAGAGTATTAATTATAACTATAAAACACCATGAGTAAAGTAGGCGTAATAATGGGAAGCGATAGCGACCTTCCAGTAATGCAAGAAGCAATAGATATATTAAAAGGTTTTGATATCGAGGTTGAAGTAGATATTGTCTCGGCACACAGAACACCAGAAAAATTATTCGATTACAGTAAAAACGCACACACTCGTGGCATAAAAGTTATAGTTGCAGGTGCTGGTGGTGCTGCACATTTACCAGGTATGGTAGCCTCTTTATCTCCATTACCTATAATTGGAGTTCCTGTAAAAAGCAGAAACTCTATAGATGGTTGGGATTCTATTTTATCTATTTTACAAATGCCAGGAGGTGTACCAGTTGCAACAGTAGCTTTAAATGGCGCAAAAAATGCAGGCATTTTAGCAGCTCAAATAATTGGAACTAGCGATAAATGTGTTTTAGATAAAATAATGGTTTATAAAGAAGGCTTAAAACTTAAGGTGGAAGCCGCTTCTAAGAAACTAAAATAGTATAAAATAAGAAAGCCCAGTCTCCTGGGCTCTCTATCGCTATTAATCTTTCTATATATGATTTTACTCACATCAAAAAAACTTAAGGCTAAAGTCTTACATTTAACTAGCAACAAAGATTTAATACATAAATAAAAACGTAAATTAGATAAAAAGCATATTTATTCGTTAAAATACATCTTGATTACTACTTATTAGGGTAAAAAAAAAGCCTCAAATAAATTTGAGGCTTTTCATCGCTATTAATCAATAATTTTAAAGAGAGTAACCAACTCTCATGAAAAAATATGTTGCAAACATAAATTATTATTTTCGATTTTTTATATGTTTTTTCACAAATATTAATATATTAATAAAAATCACAGTTTTATACAATGAACATATTAACAAAAAAATTCTCTACCAAATACAATTCGGCACCATTTATTGGTATTGAAAACAAAGACTACAAACCTGCAATTTTAAGTCTTATGGAGGAAGCTAAGCTAGAAATTGAGGCAATTACTAGTAATTTAGACGTTCCTTCTTTTGAGAACACAATTGAAGCTTTAGAGTTTTCTGGTCAGCAATTAGGTCGCGCTACTAGTATTTTTTTCAATCTTAACTCTGCAGAAACTAGCGAAGAGATTCAAAAAATTGCCCAAGAAATCTCTCCATTACTTACAGAATTTGGAAACGACATTACTTTAAATCAAGATTTATTTAAAAAAGTTAAAGCGGTTTACAGCACAAAAGATAGTTTAAATCTTAGTACAGAACAGCAAACATTACTAGACAAAAAATACAAGAGTTTTTCTAGAAATGGTGCTAATCTAAATGAAAGCGACAAAACTAAACTTCGTGATATAGATAAAAAATTAGCCCAATTAAAACTGAAATTTGGAGAAAACATTTTAGCCGAAACTAACAAATACGAGTTACACCTTACTAACGAAAAAGACCTAGCTGGTTTACCTGAAGGCACAAAAGAAGCTGCAAAACAATTAGCAGAAAGCAAAGAAAAAGAAGGCTGGCTAATTACTTTAGATTACCCTAGTTATATTCCTTTTATGACTTATGCTAACAATAGAAAACTTAGAGAACAGCTATCTAAAGTTGCAGGCAGTAAAGCTTTTAAAGGAGACGATTTAGACAACCAAAATATAGTTTTAGAAATTGCAAACTTACGTTTTGAGCGTGCCAATCTATTAGGTTATAAAACGCACTCGCATTTTGTTTTAGAGGAACGCATGGCAGAAACACCAGATACTGTTTTTAATTTTCTAAATGAATTACTCTCTAAAGCTAAGCCTGCAGCAGAAAATGAATATGCAACTCTAGAAAAATTTGCTAAGGATTTAGATGGCATCGACAGACTAGAAAAGTGGGATTCTGTATATTATTCTGAAAAACTAAAACAAAAACTATTCAGTTTAGACGATGAACAATTAAAACCATATTTTAAATTAGAAAACGTTATTGATGGCGCTTTTGTAGTTGCTAAAAAATTGTTCGGATTACATTTTGAAGAAATAAGCGATATCGACAAATACCACGAAGAAGTTTTAACCTATAAAGTAACAAACGAAAATGGTAATTTAGTTTCTATTTTCTATGCAGATTTCTTCCCAAGAAAAGGAAAAAGAAATGGTGCTTGGATGACGAGTTACAAATCTCAATTTGTAAAAGAAAACAAAGAAGAAAGACCACACGTTTCTATTGTGTGCAACTTCACTAAACCAACAAAAAGCAAACCTTCTTTACTAACCTTCAACGAGGTTACAACACTCTTTCATGAGTTTGGTCACGCGCTACATGGCATGTTAGCAAATACAACTTATCCTAGTTTATCTGGAACAAGCGTGTATTGGGATTTTGTAGAGTTACCAAGCCAAGTCATGGAAAACTGGTGCTACGAAAAAGAAGCTTTAGAGCTCTTTGCTAAACACTATAAAACTGGTGAAGTAATACCAATGGATTTAGTTAATAAAATTAAAGAATCTGCTACTTTTCATGAAGGTATGCAAACCTTAAGGCAAATTAGTATTGGTCTTTTAGACATGTCTTGGCATGCTAAAGACCCATCAAATATAAAAGATGTAAAGACATACGAGAATGAAGCTTTTAAGAGCACTAACCTATTTCCAGATGTAAAAGAAAATTGTATGAGTACTGCTTTTGCGCACATTTTTCAAGGCGGTTATAGTTCTGGTTATTACAGTTACAAATGGGCAGAAGTTTTAGATGCAGATGCTTTTGAGTATTTTAAACAGAATGGTATTTTTAATAAAGACATTGCAACTAAATTTAAAGAACATGTTTTATCTCAAGGTGGAACAGAAAACCCAATGACATTATACAAACGTTTTAGAGGTCAAGAACCAAAACCAGAAGCTTTGTTAAAACGCGCTGGATTGATAAAGTAAAACCACCTCTCTCTTCTATTTTATTTCAAAAAATAGAATTCATTCTCCTGCTTAAAAATAAGGAGGAGATTCTATTACACTATTTCAAATAAAACAATCTATAAAGACGTTGAGTTAAAAGCCAACGTCTTTTTTATGAAACTAATTAAACTCTTCCTCCATTTAATTTGGATAATATTATTAACCCTATTCACTCAAGTTGGTGGTGTAATTTGGATAGTAACACAACTACTGTCTAAATTCTTAAAATGGAAAAAGAGCTATACTTTTATTACTTTCTATTTAGTTTGCAACCTATTAATTATTCCACCTTTAGCAAAACAGTTTGGTCGTGAACAATTACCAATTTTTAATGCTAATTTAAAACCTCGAAATGCATTCTATCCTTTATTATTTAGAAATTATGTTACTCCAGAATTAAAAAAAATGCTGCTAAATTCTTCTGAAGCACTCATAAAAGATAATATAAGGATCACCTATTTAGATGCCAACTTTCCATTCTATAATGGTTTTCCTTTACTACCTCATAGAAGTCATAACGATGGAAAAAAGATAGACATTAGTTTTAGCTACAAAACCAAAAACGGAAAAATTACAGACAAAAAACCAGCAGTATCTGGTTATGGTATTTATGTTCAAGATGATAATTACAGCTCCAATAACTGCGTTGAAAAAGGATATTGGCAATACAACTTTCCTAAATATTTAACCTTAGGGAAAATTAACAATTTACAATTCGATACAAATAGTACTGCAAAAATAATCTCTACTTTTTTAAAGCAAACCGAAACAGAAAAAATATTTATAGAACCTTATCTAAAAAACAAACTCGGTTTTAGTAATTATGGTAAAGTAAGATTTCAGGGTTGTAAAGCTGTTAGGCATGATGACCATATTCACCTTCAAATTAAATAATTAAAAATAAACTTTCAATAATTACTGAAAGTTTAATAATTATCATATATTTGCTACATGGATTACTTAGAAGCAAAAAATAAATTTATTAGTACTTGGGGAAGTTTAGGCTCTCTTTGGGGAATTAACAAGGCTATGGCACAAATACAAGCATTGCTTTTTATTTCTACTAAACCACTATCTATGGAAGAGATTATGGAAGAACTTAAAATTTCCCGTGGTAATACCTCTATGAATTTAAGGCAATTAATGGATTGGGGAATAGTAACCAAAACATTAGTTGCAGGAGAACGCAAAGAGTTTTTTACTACAGAAAAAGATGTACAAGAATTGGCGAGAATTGTTGCAAAAGAAAGAAGCAGACGCGAAATTAAACCAGTTATTAAAATATTAAATGAAGTATCCTCTATTAAAAAAGACGGATCAGAAAAAACCAAAGAGTTAATAAAACAAACAAGAGCTTTACACGAATTAACAGAAACTATGGATAGTATGATAAACAAATTAGTAGACCAAAAACAAAACTGGATTACTAAGTCTGTTTTAAAATTATTCAAATAAAAAAATTTAAATATAACTTTCAATTTTTTCTGAAAGTTTAAAATAATTAGAAATTATGAAAAACATACACAATATCAATAAAGGATTAATAATCACAAACATCATTCTTGGTTTTACAATTTATTTTGGATTACTTTTTTTAATACCATTAGGGATTTCACAAATAATAATGGCAATAAGAATGGTAATAGATGAAAAAAAACTAACTAAAGAAATAACTTCTTTACTTACCATTTACTGTATATCATCAACATTAGTTCTAATTATTTTGTTTTTTATGTACACAACATTAATACCTGGTAGCGAAGGATTATTTCTACTAATAATGATTATTTCAGTCCTATTAGCTTTTCTTCATTTATATATAACCTATTTAGTTAAAGAAATGATTACTAACAAAAATCAATTAATATCTAAACATTTATAATATGAAAACAATCATCATAGCAGGTGGAAGTGGTTTTTTAGGACAAGTTTTAGAACACTATTTCACACAGAAAAACTACAACATAAAAATATTAACGCGAAACCCAAAACGCGCTAACGATATATACTGGAACGCAAAAGATTTAGGTGATTGGAAAAACGAATTAGAAAATACAGAGGTTCTAATTAACCTTACTGGTAAATCTGTAGATTGTCGTTACACTAAAGAGAATAAAAAACTAATTCACGATTCGAGAATAGACTCAACAAACCTTTTAGGCTTGGCAATAAATTTATGCGAAAATCCACCAAAAACTTGGTTTAACTCTTCAACAGCAACAATATATCGTTATTCTTTACACAAACAAATGACTGAAGAAAACGGAGAAATTGGTGACGACTTTTCCATGAATATTGCTAAGTCTTGGGAACAATCGTTCTACAACATTACCAATCCCAAAACAAGAAAAATAGCGCTTCGTGCTTCTATTGTTATGGGTAAAAATGGAGGTGCTTTAATACCTTTAAAAACATTAACAAAATTTGGTTTGGGAGGCAAGCAAGCTTCAGGAAAACAGAAAGTAAGCTGGATTCATGAATTAGATTTTGCAAGAGCTATTGATTTTCTAATTGATAATAAAGATTTGGATGGTAACTTTAATCTTTCGGTTGTAAACCCAACAGATAATTACACACTAATGAAAACCATGAGAAAAGCATTAAAAATGCCAATTGGTATTAATCATCCTGTTTGGCTACTAAAATTTGGAGCTAAGGTAATTGGCACAGAAGTAGAACTAGTATTAAAAAGTAGAAACGTTATACCCAAGCGATTACTAGATAATGGTTTTAAATTTAAATATAAAAACATAGAATTAGCATTAACCAATTTATTAAAATAAAATATCTTGTTATGAAATCAATAACACTAAAACGCACAGAAAAAGTAGAAAACATAAAAATAGAAATGATAGATTTCTATAACGAAGCTACAGAGGATTACGAGTTTTGGAGTAAGGATTTAAACATGCATTTTGGATATTACAGTCCGTTTAAAAACAATCCATTTGCAAGAAACACAATGCTAAACGAAATGAATAACCAGGTATTAAAACGCCTAAACATTAGTAGTGAAGATAAATCAAATTTAATAGATTTAGGCTGTGGTGTTGGTGGCACTATGCGTTATGCACTAAAAAAATACAAGAATTTATCTGCTGTTGGTGTAACACTTTCCAATTTTCAAGTAGAAAAAGGAAATGAATTATTAAAAGGTAAAAAAGGAACTATTGTAAATGAGAATTACAACCATACTTCATTTAAATCAAACACATTTAATGTTGCTTTGGCTATAGAAAGTTTATGCCATTCTGGACATAAAAAGGAATCTTTAAAAGAAGCTTACCGTGTTTTAAAACCTGGAGGACGCTTTGTAATCGCAGATGCATTTTTAAAAAAAGAAGAATCTAAATTATGTTATGGCGCACAGTACTCTCATCGTAGGCTATGTGACCACTGGAGTTTAAAAAATTTAGGCTTTATTAGTAATGTAGTAATAGATCTAGAAAACTTAGGTTTTAAAAATGTAAAAGTTGAAGATATTTCATTTAGAGTGGCACCATCTGTACTTCATGTTCCTTTTACTATTGTTGGATTTATTCTTAAAAAATTGTTTACATTAAACTCGCTTAAACGAGAAAGTTTACATAATTTAAAAGGGTCTTTTTATGCGCTTCTTTCTGGATTACACATGAAAAGTTTTGGCTATTATATAGTAAGTTGCACAAAATAAAAAAAGCATGAAACACCCAATATTACACAATATTATTACCGTTTTTATTGCTCTGGTTTGGCTTATTAATGGGCTGTATAGTAAAGTTTTAAATCAAGTACCAAGACACGAAGCCATTGTGGCAAAGATTCTAAACACAGAACATTCTAGAATAATAATTATCACTATTGGTATTTTAGAAGTTTGTATGGCAATCTGGATTTTAATCAAATACAAGCAAAAATTAAATGCAATCATCCAAATAGTAATCGTACTAACTATGAATATTATAGAATTTATTAGAGCGCCAGAACTACTACTTTGGAATAAACTTAATATCGTTTTTGCGTTATTATTTATTGCAATAGTATATTTAAACAATTTTCATTTTAATAAAAAAGAAAGCAATGTTATCTAAACTTAAAAATCATCCATTTGCTGTTCAAGCTTTTTTTAAAAGCTCTACTGTGTTAACCTTTGCCGTTCCTAAAGAGGAATTAGAAAGTTTAATTCCAGACTGTTTAACATTAGATACTTTTCAAAACAAATGGGCTTTTGTAGCTGTTGCCATGGTGCAAACTACAGATTTAAGACCAAAAGGTTTTCCTAAATTTATGGGTAATGATTTTTTTTTAATTGGCTATCGTATTTTTGTACGTTACACCAATAAAAAAGGAAAACGACTACGTGGCTTGTACATTATAAAGTCTGAAACTAATAAAAATAAAATGGCTTTTATGGGTAATATTTTTACACACTATAACTATACAACCACAGATGTAAATCAAGAAGTTACTAAATATAAAAATGAAATATCCTCTAAACATTCAAACTTTAAAATAGTAATAGACACCAAAGAAACCGATGCGGCTTTACCTATAAACTCTCCTTTTGATAATTGGAAAGAAGCGAGACGTTTTGCAGGACCTTTACCTTTTACATTTACCTATAATGAAGACACTAAAGAAGTTTTAATTATACAAGGTGTAAGACAAAACTGGAAGCCAAAACCTATTAAAATTGAAAATTACAATATTGAATTTTTAAAGACACTAAAACTCAAAAATCACGTTTTAGCAAATGCTTTTATAATAGAAAACATTCCATATCAATGGAAAAAAGGACAAATTGAATTATGGAAATAAAAAGAAAAAAATTTCAAGGCGTATTAAATATTTTAAGCTTCAATAGACATTTCTATGTTATTGGCTTAAGTGTATTAACATTAATTATAATTGGCTTTTTATATTTTGAATGGTCTAGACTACTACTTTGGATTATAATAATTGCATTTATTTATGGCTTAATAATACCTTTAGTCGTTTCAGCATATGTTTACGATTATTCTGGATATTATAATTTTAATTGGTTACAAAAATTAGATTTAGAAGATACTAATGCACAACTAATATTAAATATAAATGCAGGTTTTGATGAAACTAGTTTTAGTCTTAAAGAAAAATTTCCGCTTTCAAATTTACAAGTTTTCGATTTTTATAATGCTAAAAAACATACAGAACCAGCAATTGTAAGAGCTAGAAAAGTAACTATAGAATACCCAAACACGCAACAAATAAACACAGACTATATACCATTAAAAGACAAATGTGTAGATATTATTTTTTTACTTTCTGCAGCACATGAAATAAGATCTAACATCGAAAAAGTAAAATTTTTAAAAGAATGTCACCGAGTTTGTAAACCAAATGGCAAAGTAATAGTAGTAGAACATTTAAGAGACTTACCTAATTTCTTTGCGTTCTCTATTGGTTTTACTCATTTCTTTTCAAAAAACACATGGAACAGTGTGTTTAAAAAAGCTGGTTTTAATAATGGAACAGAAACTAAATTCACACCTTTTATGTCCATTTTTAGCTTTAAACCGTAATCTAAAACAGTTATGTATCTACATTTAAAAATAATAGGTTTATTATTAATGGCTCTTGCATTAATTCATATAATATTTCCAAAATACTTTAATTGGAAAAAAGAACTTAAAGCGCTAAGTCTAGTAAATAGGCAAATGATGACTATTCATACTTTTTTTATTGCACTAACCGTTTTTTTAATGGGCTTGCTTTGTTTTACTTCTGCAACAGAAATAATAGAAACAAAACTTGGTAATAAAATAGCGCTAGGTTTTGGTTTTTTCTGGACTATTAGGGCGTTTATGCAGTTTTTTGTTTACTCTAGTAAACTTTGGAAAGGCAAAGAATTTGAAACCGTAGTACATATCTTATTTTCTATATTCTGGATTTACTTAAGTACCGTATTTTTAATGATATATTTTAAATAACGTTAAAACAATTCTTTTTCTTTATTTTTGTTAAAAATTGTAATCAATGCCAGATCACAAAATAGATCCAAACCAATGGATTAGTTTGTATAGCGACTACTTATTTAACTACACCGTTTCCCGTGTTAGTGACAGAGAAGTAGCTCAAGATTTAATATCCGAAACTTTTTTAGCTGGATTAAAGTCTATGAAAAACTTTAAAGGTGAAGCCAGTGAACGCACATGGCTAATATCTATTTTAAAAAGAAAAATAATAGATCACTATCGTAAAATTAATTCTAAAAAAGGCAAAGCCGAAGTAAGAATGAGCTACAATAGTGACACAGAAAGCGAAGGAGATTGGCTGGAAGAACGTGTTGCAGACCCTTTTGACAAAACTGCTGAAGACAGTATAGAAAACACAGAATTAGGTATAGCGATACATAATTGTTTAGATAAATTACCTGCGAAACAAGCTCAAGTTTTCGAAATGAAGACTATTTTAAATTACGATACTGAAGCTATTTGTAATGAATTAAATATTACTGCGTCTAACCTATGGGTAATCATTCACAGAGCAAGAACTGCAATGGGTGGTTGTCTTGAAAAAAATTGGTTTTAAAATGGAAAATAAAATATTTTTAAGCTGTGATGAAGCAAATCATACTTGCGATAAAACACAGTATAACGACGCCACAATCTGGGAGAAAATTAAGTTAACTTTTCATTTAGCTTTTTGCGGAGCGTGTAGAAAGTACACACAAAACAACAATAAACTTACTAAGTTAGTAGTAGAAAAACCTATTAAGTTAAATACTTCAGAAAAATCGGAACTACAGTCTGCTTTTGAGCAAGAACTAGTAAAACAGAATAATAAGTAGCCAAATTATTGGAATACTTTCAACCCAAAAGGAACTGTAATAACGGTTCCTTTTCTTGTTTGCAAATATTAAGAAAAACAAGGTTAAGCAAACCAATATTAAGTTTCCAATATTATTTAAATAAGTTGAAAAATCTTTAAAAAATTCAACAAAAAAGAAAAACAATAATAAAAGAGATCCTATTATTTTTGTAAGCTTCACTCCTATTCTTTGAGGTATTGTAGCTAGTTTTATGCTATCATATTTTAAATCTCTAATTTCAAAAGGCAACATTAAAACAATAACAAAAACAAACCGCTGAAAAGCAGTAATATAAACATCTACATTCCAGTCAAAATCATTATTAATTAATGGTAAAAACACAGTAACACCTGCCCAAACTAAAGCTATTATATAAACTTTGAGTCCACTAATAGCGCGTAAGTTTTGCTGATTGTCTAAATAAAAATTCTTCGGAATAAACGGAATGGCATATAAGAAGGTAACCAAGCCAAAAATAGCAATATAACCTAGCGTTATTAAAGGTAATTGAAAAGTATAATAACAGAGTAACACAAAACAAATAAGCGAAAATACCTGAATAGCTTTTAGTGCATCTGTTAAACTTCGATGGTGAAATTTTGCAATACCAAAATACTTCACAAAATTATAGCCTGTTATTGTTGCAAAAAAAATAAAAAACAAGATGTTTTCATCATACAAAATGTTGAACTCTCGCAAGGTTATCCAGCTTAAGGAATACACTGCTAAAGCTACGTGAATACTACTATTCAAATAAAAATCGAAAAGTTGTTTAATTATTCGCATTAAACAAAGTTAATCAAACTGTTAATAACCATGGTTTTTGGTTAAAAACTTTCATTTTTTTAAGAAAAAATAGTTTAAGTTTTCAGTATTTTTGTACAATTAAATTTACACAATTATTATGGATACAAATTCTTTCGCATTACGTCATATTGGACCAAGAGAAAACGATCAAAAATTAATGCTCGATGTTATTAATGCAGACAGTATGGATCAGCTTATTTACGAAACTATCCCAGACGATATTCGTTTAAAAGCCGACTTAAACTTGGATTCTGCAATGAGTGAATTTGAATATTTATCTCACATTAACGAGCTATCTAAATTAAACAGCATATATAAAACTTACATTGGCTTGGGTTACCATCCTACTATTTTACCTGCTGTTATTCAACGTAACATTTTAGAAAATCCAGGTTGGTACACAGCTTACACGCCTTACCAAGCAGAAATTGCTCAAGGTCGTTTAGAAGCCTTGTTAAACTTCCAAACCATGGTTACAGACCTTACTGGAATGGAGCTAGCAAACGCCTCTTTATTAGACGAAAGTACAGCTGCAGCAGAAGCTATGAGTTTACTTTTTGCTGTTCGTGAACGTCCACAAAAAAAAGCTGGTATCAATAAATTTTTTGTTTCTGAAACCATTTTACCACAAACCTTATCGTTATTACAAACGAGATCTACTCCAATTGGTATAGAATTAGTAGTCGGCAACGAAAATGACTTTGATTTTTCTTCAGAATTTTTCGGAGCAATCCTTCAATATCCTGGAAAAAACGGACAAGTTAGCGACATAAAAACATTTATAGAAAAAGCAAAAGCAGCAGCTATTAAAGTTGCTGTAGCTGCAGATATTTTAAGCTTAGTAAAACTAGAAGCACCAGGTAAATTTGGAGCAGACGTTGTTGTTGGTACAACACAACGTTTTGGAATACCTTTAGGTTATGGAGGTCCTCACGCTGCATATTTTGCAACTAAAGAAACTTATAAACGAGATATTCCAGGACGTATAATTGGTGTTACTAAAGATGCCAATGGAAACAGAGCTATGCGTATGGCTCTACAAACACGCGAGCAGCATATAAAACGTGATCGTGCAACTTCTAATATTTGTACAGCACAAGTACTTCTTGCCGTTATGGCTGGAATGTACGCTGTGTATCATGGTCCAAAAGGCTTGACATATATTGCAGACCAAGTTCACAATACAACTTCAACCTTAGCAAATGCTTTAGTTAAATTAGGAGTAGAACAAACAAACACCTCTTTTTTCGATACTATCCAACTAAAAGCAAACGCTTCTACCATTAAGTCTTTAGCTGAAAAACAAAAGATTAATTTTTATTATCCAAATGAAGAAACCATTACTATTTCTATAAATGAAACAACAAAGCTTTCAGATGTAAATGAAATAATTTCAATTTTTGCTGAAGCATTAGGAAAAGATACTTTTATAGTAGATAGCATTTCTGAAGCACAGAACATTTCTGAAGCACTTCAACGTAAAACAGACTTTTTAACACTAGACATTTTTAACACACATCATTCTGAAACAGAATTGATGCGTTATATAAAAACTTTAGAACGCAAAGATTTATCATTAAATCACTCCATGATTTCTCTTGGCTCTTGTACCATGAAATTAAATGCAGCAGCAGAAATGTTGCCATTAAGTTCACCTAATTGGGGAAATGTACATCCTTTTGTTCCAATCGAACAAGCAAAAGGTTACTTAACTGTTTTAAAAGAACTAGAAGACCAATTAACCGAAATTACTGGTTTTTCAGGCACCTCTTTACAACCAAATTCTGGTGCTCAAGGAGAATATGCAGGTTTAATGGTTATTAAAGCGTACCATGAGTCTCGTGGAGATCACCATAGAAATATTTGCTTAATTCCATCATCTGCACATGGTACAAATCCTGCAAGTGCTGTAATGGCTGGAATGAAGGTTGTAGTAACCAAAGCTAATGAAGAAGGTAATATTGATGTTGACGATTTACGTGAAAAAGCAGAATTACATAAAGATAATTTAGCTGCTTTAATGGTAACGTATCCATCTACACATGGTGTTTACGAATCTGCAATCAAACAAATTACACAATTAATCCATGATAATGGTGGACAAGTATATATGGATGGTGCAAACATGAATGCTCAAGTAGGCTTAACAAATCCTGGAAATATTGGTGCAGATGTTTGCCATTTAAACTTACATAAAACCTTTGCTATTCCTCATGGAGGAGGAGGACCTGGCGTTGGACCAATTTGTGTTGCAAAACAACTAGTCCCATTTTTACCAGGAAATCCATTAATAAAAACTGGAGGAGACCAAGCAATTACAGCTATTTCTGCAGCTCCTTTTGGCTCTTCTTTAGCTTGTTTAATTTCTTATGGTTATATAAAAATGCTAGGTGTTAAAGGTTTAAAAAAATCTACCGAAGTTGCCATATTAAATGCAAATTATATAAAAGAACGTTTACAAGGTGCTTTCGAGACTTTGTATTCTGGAGAACGCGGTCGTGCTGCACACGAGATGATAATAGATTGTCGTCCATTTAAAGAAAACGGTATTGAAGTTGTTGATATCGCAAAACGTTTAATGGATTATGGTTTTCATGCACCAACGGTATCGTTTCCTGTTGCAGGAACCATGATGATTGAGCCTACAGAAAGCGAAAGCAAGGCAGAAATGGATCGTTTTTGTGATGCTATGCTATCGATTAGACAAGAAATTTCTGAAGCAAATAAAAATGACAATAATAATCCATTAAAAAATGCACCACACACAATGGCTATGGTAACAAGCGATGAATGGCTTCTACCATACTCTCGTGAGAAAGCTGCTTTTCCTTTAGAATACGTGCATGACAATAAGTTCTGGCCAAGCGTAAGACGTGTTGATGATGCTTATGGAGACCGAAATTTAATATGTACTTGTGCGCCAATTGAGGCATATATGGAAGCATAACATGCTGTTGAACATCGTAAAATAGTAGGGCAATAAATTAACGTTTCAAGAAATGTTAGTATATTGCCTTGTTTGTTTCTTAATAAATAAGAAATCCCTACCTATGAGTATAAAAATAACTGGAACAGGAAGTTTCATTCCAAGTCAAATTGAAAAGAACGAAAACTTCTATAATCATGAGTTTATTAATGTGGATGGTTCTGCAATTAATAATACTAATGAAGTTATTGTCGAAAAATTCAAAGCCATTACTGGAATTGAAGAAAGACGGTATTTAAAAGCGTCTTTAGTAAATTCTGATATGGCATTTTTTGCAGCCAAAAAAGCAATTGAAGATGCAAAAACTGATAAAGAATCTATAGATTATATTATTGTTGCGCAAAACTATGGCGATATTAGGCATGATTCTTCACAAAGTGATACTGTACCAAGTTTAGCCTCTCGTGTAAAGCACTTATTAGGCATAAAAAATCCAAGATGTGTTGGCTACGATTTGTTGTTTGGTTGTCCAGGTTGGATTGAAGGTATTATTCAAGCAAAAGCATTTATCGCTTCTGGATTGGCTAAAAAATGTTTAGTTATAGGCTCTGAAACTTTATCACGTGTTGTAGATAAGCATGACAGAGATTCCATGATTTATAGTGATGGTGCTGGTGCAGTTATTATAGAAGCATCTAATGAAGAAGGAGGTATAATAAATCACGAAACTGCGACTTTTACTTTAGACGAAGCACATTTTATTTACTTTGGAGAAACTAACAAACAAGACACTACAAATAAGCGTCGTTATATTAAAATGCATGGTCGTAAAATCTATGAATTTGCTTTAACCAATGTACCACTAGCACTAAAATCTTGTTTAGAAAAAAGTGGTTACAAAATTGAAGATGTTAAAAAAATCCTGATTCATCAAGCCAATGAAAAAATGGATGAAGCCATTGTAAAACGTTTTTACAAATTGCACAAAACAGAAGTACCAGATGGTATAATGCCAATGATTATAAATACGCTTGGAAATTCTAGCGTTGCAACTGTACCTACTTTGTATGATATGATTTTAAAAGGAAAGCTAGAAAATCAAGAGATAAATAAAGGAGACCTTATTATGTTTGCTAGTGTTGGTGCTGGCATGAATATTAACTGTATTGTTTACAAACATTAAAATAACATTTCTTGTACGAAGGTAAATTTCCACATAAAAGATACAAACTTACTTATCAATTTTTAGAAAAACACATATCTAAAAATGAGACTATTCTTGATTTAGGCGTTGAAAATCCGTTTACAGAGGTCATGAAAAATGCTGACTTTAAAATCGCAAATACTTTTGGTGAAGATTTAGATGAAGACACCTCAGAAATTGAAAACTCAAACGCTACAGTTGTTACCGCTTTTGAAATTTTTGAGCATTTATTATCACCATACACTGTTTTAAAATCAATAAAAGCAGATAAGTTAGTGGCAAGCATTCCAATGCGCTTATGGTTTTCTTCAGCTTATAGAAGTAAAACCGATAAATGGGATAGACACTACCATGAATTTGAAGATTGGCAGTTTGATTGGCTTTTAGAAAAGGCAGGATGGAGAATTGTTGATCGTCAAAAATGGACCAACCCAACTAAAAAAATTGGTTTCAGACCAATTTTACGCTACTTCACCAATAGATATTATATTGTTTATGCTGAAAAAGTTTCAAATTCCAAAACCTAATCTCTAAAATCCAAAAACTTACTCGATTGGTTTTGGAATTTGGAATTTGGAATTTTAATATTGTAATTTGTTTTCATGAATATTTACATTGTCATTCCTGCACATAATGAAGAAGATTGCATTGCATTAATGCTTCATTCTTTGGCAAACCAAACACTTTTACCTAAAAAGGTAATTGTGGTTAATGACGATTCTACAGATAATACTCAGCAAATAATTGATGCTTTTTCATCTAAAAATAGCTGGTTACAAGGTGTTTCAATTAAATCCTCAAAAGAACATATTCCAGGTAGCAAAGTAATTAATGCATTCTATAAAGGTTTTGAAACATTAGATGATGACTACGACATTATTTGCAAGTTTGATGCAGATATTATTCTACCAGAAAATTATTTAGAATCTATTGTAACCCTTTTTAATACCTATAAGAAAGTTGGTATTGCTGGTGGACTAGCTTATATTAAAAAAAATAAAACATGGGTTTACGAGACTGTTGCATCTAAAGACCATGTTCGCGGTCCATTTAAAGCCTACCGAAAAGAATGCTTTAAAGCGATTGGAGGATTAAAACAAAGTATTGGTTGGGACACGGTAGATACACTATTGACTAAATATTATGGATGGACAGTAAAAACAGACCAAACATTACATGTTAAACATCTAAAACCTACAGGACAATCCTACTCTAAAAAAAGTGCATTACTTCAAGGTGAAGCCTTTTACAAGATGCGATATGGTATTATAATTAGCGTAATTGCAGCTTTAAAAAAAAGTATTAAAAATCGTAGTTTTTTAATACTAGTAAATGATATAAAAGGTTTTTGTAAAGCTAAACGGAACAAAAAAGATTTTTTAGTTTCTAAGGCTGAAGGAAAATTTATTAGAAAACTACGTTGGAAAGGCATAAAACAAGCATTTTTTGGTTAATTTCAATTTTTAAACTTATTATTTGAATTTTTACATCGTCATACCTGCACACAACGAAGCTAGTTTCATAACAAAAACTTTAGAGTCGTTAGTTTCGCAAACTTTACAACCAAAACACATTGTTGTGGTAAATGATAATTCTACTGATAATACACAAACCGTTGTAGAACAATTTGTAAAAAAGCACGATTATATAGCGTTAGTAAATATTAAATCTTCAAACACTCATTTACCTGGATCAAAAATTATTAATGCCTTTTACAAAGGTTTTGAAACCTTAAATAGCAACTATGATGTTATTTGCAAATTTGATGCAGATTTAATTTTCCCAAATCAATATCTCGAAACTTTAGCTAAACATTACCAATCTAACAAGGCTATTGGTATGGCCTCTGGATATTGTTATGTAGAGCATAAAGAAAAGTGGATTAGAGAGCAAATTACTGGCAAACTACATATTCGTGGTGCTTTAAAAAGTTACACTAAACAGTGTTTTTTAGACATAGGAGGATTAAAAAAAGATATGGGTTGGGATTCTATAGACGAAATATTAGCCAAGTTTTACAAATGGGAAATGTTACTAGACAACACGCTAAAAGTAAAACACTTAAAACCAACTGGAGCAAATTATAGTAAACAAGCTAAATTCTCTCAAGGCGAAGCTATGTATAAAATGCGTTACGGATTTGTACTTACCTTTATTTTAGGTACTTATTTTACTTTTAAAAGAGCAAATTTGAGTGTCTTTAAAAATTATGTTTTAGGTTATTTAAAGGCAAAAAAAAACAAATTAGAACCATTTATTACAAAAGGTCAAGGCCGTTTTGCGAGACAACAGAGATGGATTGGGTTTAAAAACAAATTAGGTTTATAGCGTTTTCTAACTTAACAGAAGGCTATTGTACACTAATAAAAAAAATCTAATTAAAACTCCAATTCTTATAACTACTTGAAGATTCTAACCTATTCTCTTTACTATCTTCTAATTCTGAAAAGAAATCTATTCCAGTTAGTGCTTCTACCTCATCTACAGAGACCACAAACTTATACAAAGGCGCTTTAGACTCTTTATGATCTATTAAAAAAGCAAGCATTTTTGTTTCTCCCGAATTATTATCTATAATTACTTTATAAAATTGATTTGGCACTGCAACCTTTTCACTACCTATAGTTTTCATATTTCCTTTTAAAACTCCACCAGAAACTACAAAAACGCCGTCGTATTTTCCTGCCCAATAACGTGTTTTTTGTTCTAGACGGTTCCAAACTCCTGCATTAAAATCGTGCTTTTGAGGAGATATATTACTTGTTAAAAATGTTTCGTCGTGTGCTTGTTTACTGTACTTCCTATCTGCTGCTGGACATAAATGCCCTTTATCGTAACCAGATTTTTTATAGTTTCCCCAATGTGCTGCTTTTGTTTTTACAGCATTATCTATTTCAAAATAAGGACGTTTAAAATTAGTGCTAGATAAGTGCGTTTTTTTAAGCTCGTAAGCAACCCATTCTGCTTGTTCGTGTGGCTCACTATAACTTAAACTGTAACCTTCGTGATGCACTATTTGTCCTGTAGTACTTGTTGGTAAAAAGTAGTCGTTGGTGTCTTCTTTGCTTATTGTTCCTCCTGC
This sequence comes from Lacinutrix sp., assembly GCF_023299985.1. Taxonomy (GTDB): domain Bacteria; phylum Bacteroidota; class Bacteroidia; order Flavobacteriales; family Flavobacteriaceae; genus Lacinutrix. Next base: position 24,627 of record NZ_JALZVX010000230.1, read on the forward strand.
TACAACTACTGCTTCTTCCTTATTAACAAAGTATTCTTTAATTAATAAAGATGCTAATATTATTATTGCTGTAAGTATGGAATATTTGGTTTTATTAGTCATTATTTTTTTAATTCTTTTAAAAGCTCCCTTGCTTCTACATGATTAAAATGTTTGGGACTGTAGGCACTAATCTCAAACTCTTTTATTGCATTTTCTCGATCATCCATTTTTAAATAGGTTAATGCTTTATACCAATAGCCTTTAGATTGATCCATGGTTTTAGAATCTATTATTTTTTGAAAGTTTTTTAAAGCTTCGGTATAATTTTCTAGTTCTAATTGCGATACTCCTAAATATAAAAAT